>CAIKNA010000337.1 GCA_903828645.1 uncultured Bacteroidales bacterium | reverse complement strand
ACCTGGATGGCATCCATCTCCCCTTTGCCGGCGATCTCAAACTTATCCTTCCTGGATATTTTATGCATCACGTCATAGGCCATGGAATGGATCGGCTCGAAGCGACCGTCAAATGTCTGCACCAGCAAATGGCCGAATTTTCCAGCATGTTCCGGGGAGACAGGTTTCGGGATATTGGTTTGGGAAAAGGCGGCAGCACTTAAGACCATGAAAAAACCGGCCATCAGCGCTCCTGCTTTTCTTTTCAGCCTGGTCTCCCCTATTTTACGGCTGAGTTCATGAAACCGTGAATTTTTTTTGAACAGGGAGACAATAAACCCCAGGAAGAGGAGAAAATAACCTGCATAGGTCACCATCGTGCCGTAAAAATCGTGATTAACCGAAAGGATCGTGCCCTTCTCATCGTTGTCATACGAAGATTGAAAAAACCGGTACATGTCGTAGTCCAGAACATTATTCATGAAAATTCGGTGATTCTCCTGCAGATTCCTCCGGTGATCAATCAGGGTCACTTCACTGGCGTATGAGGAAGGACTCATGGAGCCGGCATACCGGTCGAGAATAAAATCATTCAGCCTGATGGAAAATGGCAGTCCGACTGGTTTTTCCCCATAACCCATTTTGAAAGACACCCCTTCGAAGTCATAGTCGTACAACCGCATCAGGTATCCTGAACCGCCAAAAACAATGGCCTTATGCAATCTGTTTTTTACAGTGACATTTAACACCAGGGCGTCCGATCCCTTCTCGTCGGGATTTCCGCTCACAAATTCTGTGGTGGCGTGGCCGAAAAAACCGGTACACATGAATGCCTGCCCCTGCACCCGGTAAAGCAGGTTCTGCGTAAGTTTCACATGGGTGGCTGCCGGAATCGTATCCGATTCCTTAGTCTGCATGTTCGTCCGGATGACCTCAAAAGGCGCCGTAAATGAAAGCCCTCCTGTGGTGTCATCTATCCTTACAGCCCCGTCCTTAGCGCAGTTGAACGACAGGGAGAGCTTTCCCACCGTGATCACCCCGCCTTCGGCCAAAAACTGGTTTTGCTGACTTGTTGTATCAGCGACAACCAGTGCAACAATCTTTTTTCCGTCGGGAACATTTTCCTTCACCTTTTCAACCGCATTTTTAATCACATTCAGATAATCAATGGCGATCTTCTCCTTGTCCGGCCGGGTAAATTCGAGGTGAAGTGAGTTCTTTGCAAAATTGCTAATGCTGAAAGGCTGGTCGTAGCTGAATTTTTCATCCTGCAGTGCGATCTGAAGCCAGGGTTCCTGGGTATAGATGATGCTGCTCTCCTGCCCTTCCCGGATATGCATGGTTCCTTCAAACCCGAAATACCTGGTGATCCCGGCCCCGAGAATGATGACGATGAATGCCACATGGAAAAGAATCTCTGCCCACATTTTCCTGCTCACCATTTTGAATTTCGAAATATGTCCGAAAAGGTTCACTATCAGCAGGAAAAAGATCAGTTCGAACCACCAGGCGTGATAGACAAGATTTTGCGCCGTCATGGTGTCGTACTTATCTTCAATAAAAGTGGCCGCTCCCATTGAAAACATGAGTGCCACAAGCAGGAAAATCATGGTCGGAGAAGAAAGCAGCAGGTTTGATATTCGTTTTAAAAGGAGTTTGATCATGTATGTTTGCGCTTTTGATAACAGGGATAAGTGATTAAGGGGACGGTTAACGTATTGTGGCACAAAAATACGTCAATATCTTCACATATTAAAACCGGCTTGCGTTCATCTTGCAATATTCCTGATCATGCCGGTAAAGATCAGACCATGGAATGGCAGCATGCAGAACCAGTAAATCCTCCCCCAGATCCCCATCGGGCGGAAAGTGGCTGTTTGCTGCAGAACCTGGTCCTCTCCTATTTTAAATTCGAGCCAGGCCTCCCCGGGAAGTTTCATTTCGGCAAAAAGCAGCAGTCTTTTCCCCTTTTTATCGGCAAAGATCACCCGCCATAAATCGAGGGCATCGCCGGCGGCAATTTCGCCCTGGCTGGTTCTTCCCCTTCCCTTGCCAACTCCTCCAACAAGCTTGTCCATAAATCCCCGGATATTCCAGAGCAAATCGGCATAATACCAGCCGTTTTCACCCCCGATGGACCAGATTTTTTCCAGGGATTTTCCCACATCCCTGACTTTCCGTTTCCGGATATCCTTATAACAGCCATATACCGGTACTTCGACGAAGTGCGAAAGCCCTATTTCGAGGTTTTGGCTGGTAAGTGCATCTTTCCAGCTTGAAAGCACCCGGTGCTGTTCAATCTTGTCAAAAGCCAGTTCGATGGACCTGTCATACCCGATGGGGGTGATCCCAAGCATTTTTTCCAGGGCATTGTCCTTGCATACCACCTCGACTTTCATGCTGTTGACGAGCTGCGATGCCAGTGAATATGAAATGGAGGTAACAAAATAGAGCCAGTAGCAGGATAGACGCGGTGTCATAACGGGGACAATCGCAATCCATCTCCGCAATCCGCGGATGTGGGCAAAACGGAGCAGCATCTCCCGGTAGGTGAGCACATCCGGGCCCCCGATGTCAAAACTCCGGTTGAATGTTTCCTTTTTCATCACAACACCCGACAGAAACTCCACCACATTCCTGATCGCGATGGGCTGGCATTTCGTAGCCAGCCAGCGCGGTGCGATCATCACGGGCAGTTTTTCAACCAGGTCGCGGATGATTTCAAAGGAGGCGCTCCCCGAACCAACGATGATCCCGGCCCTCAGGGTGGTCAGCGCATATACCCGCGAAGCCAAGATATCCTCCACGTTTTTCCGCGACGACAGGTGTTTGGACAACTCTTTTTCATTGACAATTCCGCTGAGGTAAACCACCTGTTTCACATTGGTTTGTTCCATCCGTTTTTTAAAATTCCCGGCAGAGATGGCCTCCATCTCCTCGAAACTGCCATATTTGGTCGACATGGAGTGGATCAGGTAAAAGGCAACATCGATGTCGGCAGGGATGCGGTTCAATTCGTCATCCCGTAAAAAATCGACCTCCGCCACGCTTATCCGGCCCTTTTCGAACCGGCTGGCATCGAACCTGTTGGTATCCCTTACGCAACACACCACTTCATGTCCCTGTTCAAGCAGAACCGGCAGCAACCGTTTGGCGATGTACCCGGTGGCACCGGTCAGGAGGATTTTCATTCCGTTTTCAGTATTGAATAGATGAGTTCATCAAGAAATTGTCCGTTTTTAAAAAGCGACTTCTCCAGCCTGGCTTCAAGTTTCATCCCTGCTTTTTCGAGTGCGCGGGCAGATGCGGGGTTTGTTGAAAAAGGGCGGGCATAAATCCTGTTGACGTCAAACGATTTAAACCCATGTTCGATCATCCGGGTGATGGCCTCCGTAATGATCCCCTTTCCCCAGTATTCCTCGCCAAGCCAGTAGCCGATTTCGGCATTTTTCCTGTGGATGTCGTTCTGCAGATAGATCCCGATCGACCCGCAGGCGATGCCATTCACTTCAATCGCAAAGACCCTGGCCGGATTGTCATCCTTGAAGGTGTTTATATAGGAGATCCCGTTCCCCCGTGAATAGGGATGCGGAAAAGCATCGGTAAGTTTGTCTGCAATCTTTTTATTGTTGGCAAATTTTACCAGGTTGTCAAGGTCGTCAGGTTTCCAGTGGCGGAGGATGATATTGACATTTGGTCGGTTCATGGCTGGAGATTTAGGGGATTAATTTGACTTTTTTTTGCTTGATTTCGCCATGGGATTGTATTCCAGCGCCAGGCTGATGAAATATTCCAGGTCGCGATCCCTGTCTATTCCTTCGGGTTCGACAAAGATAAACCCTTTCATGCGGCGGTGGGTGAAATCCATTTCGCGGCAACCGTTCCTGGCTAAAGCCTCGCCGGTTTTGTCCGGACCGATCCGTGCCATCAGCATCTCCTTGACGACACCGACACACATTTTGTCGTTTACCAGGAAGCAGATGCCTCCGATCATTTTTTTGGCTTCAAACGGAACATCCAGTTCCCTGAATTTTTGCCTGATGCGATCGGCAAGGTATTCGTCGTATGCCATGGTTTATTTTTTTTGAGGGTGAAATTTCTACAAATATATTTCAAAATTCCCGGGAGTTCTTAATAACTTCGTAACCAATTAACACATACCTCAATGAACTGGAAAAGAACGATCCTTATCGTCGCCGCCATCCTGGTGGTGATCGCCGTGACTGCAACCATCATTTTTTACCCGATGTACCGCTTCATGTTCACCGAAAACACCCGGTCCGTTGATCCGGGTCTCACCATCGTGCAGGGAGGCGGGGGAAACAGCGGCGTGCTGGTGACCGACAGCGCCGTGGTAGTGATCGACACCAAGATGGGCGGTGCGGCGGAGAAGCTCTACAACCTTGCAAAGGAAAAGGCCGGGGCAAAAAAAATCATCGTGGTCAATACCCATTATCACGGTGATCATGTAAAGGGAAACAAGTTTTATACGGGCTGCCCTGTTTACATTGGTTCCTACGACCGGAAATTCCTCATAAATGAGATCAGCCGTGAAAACATGCCCAACAGGTTTGTCAGCGACAGCCTGGTTCTGGATCTCGGGAATGAAAAAGTATGTCTTTACAACCTTGGCCAGGGGCACACCTGGAACGACATGGTGGTGCTGCTGAAAAACCGGCAGGTGCTCTTTACCGGCGACCTGGTTTTCAACAAAGTCAATCCGTTTT
>CAIKNA010000336.1 GCA_903828645.1 uncultured Bacteroidales bacterium | reverse complement strand
CATCAAACAAACCTATTCTCATCAGGGTAAAAGGCCAGGTAAGTGAATTATCCCTGGTGATAATAATAACGATTAAAGTTTGCGCTTCATGAGATCATTTGCCAGTATTTTGCTGAAATATATTAAAAATGTTCACTTTATCAACAAGTATGTAAATTAAATTCAATTTAAACCCAACAATTAATCATTCATTTTTCAATTATTCGCGGAATCAAATTGCGAATTATCAATTGAACCAGCTTAAAAAAACATCCAAATCATCACTATTCTAGAATTTTCCTTTAACCTCACAAGTTGTCAGTTCACTTATCGTGTTTTTATGATAGACTGTGCATATAAATGGGAGGAAGTGCAGGCTTCACTTCGTGTTCATTATTCCTTCCTAATTGCCCAAGGTCCGGAAAGTCATTAGCTAGCTTTTCTGAGGGGCGCCGTTTAAATTTATCCAGATACACCTGTGTCATCTCCAACGACCAGTGACGAAGCTGCAGCTGCAGGTCACGCAGGTTGATACCGTTTTCAATGGCCATCCCGGCGCCGGTATGCTTGAGCGAATAAATGTTTTTCTTGATCCCGTATTCATTGGCAAATTTGCGCCAGTATCCCGCCATGCGGGTAGGGGCGGCCTCCTTTATTCCCCGCACAAGGTGCCTGGTAAATACAAAGTAATCGCCGGGGTAGTTGAGATCAAGTTTTTTCAGTACTGGTACCAATGCATTTGGAATCTGCACGACCTCATGTTTTTTATTCTTGGAGACTGTCCCGGGGATTACGACCAGGCGGGAATTGAGCTGAAAATGCTCAACCTTCAGTCTCATGATCTCTTGTGGTCGCAAAAAACAGTAAAAGATTAGGCATGCGCAAACGTACAGGTTGTAGTCATAACCAGGTAAGTTCTTTTGCATATTGGTCAGGTCATCGACTGTAAAGGAGACGATTTCTGGCTCTTCAACTGGAAGACGTTCAATTTTCTCAAACGGATTGATCATGATCCATTCACGTTTGATCAAAAGCGCAAAAAAAGTCTTCATATGCATACTCCGGTAATTATAGGTACTGTTGCAGATGCCAAGAACTGATTTGCTGTAATCCATGAACTCCTGGGCATGATAGTAATTGAAGTCCTCGATATGCATATTCTCACGGTTATTTTTCTTCAACCAGTCCAGAAATGATTTTCCCAGGTTTTTATAGGTGTGGTAGGAACGCTTGCGGCAGATGGTCCGCTTGATCTCAAGGACAAACTCCATGGCTGCGGTGATCGTGCTGTACCTTCGCTCCATATGGGCAAAGGGATTGAACCCGCTTCGAAGTTGTTTATTGATACGCACAATGATCTCATGTGCGCTTGCGCGACGGCCCGAGGAAGTGAGGATTTTCTGAGGCACCCATTGTTGAAACCTTTGGAATTTTTCGGTTTCTGGGGATCTGAAAGAGTAGTAAACAAACCAGCGTTTAGTTAAATCGCCGCCGGCATCGTTCAATTTTGCGGTTTTAAAATTGTCCATTTCGTTTCATTTTTCCGACCTCGCCAGGCTAAAAAAACTTTGCGAAAAAACCGCTGAACAATGTTTCAAAATGTTTCAGTTTACTCCGAAAAATGTTGTAAACTTCTGTATTTCAAAACGTTAAAAAGATATGTAGCGGGGACGAGAGTTGAACTCGTGACCTCCGGGTTATGAATCCGACGCTCTAACCAACTGAGCTACCCCGCCTGAATTTGAGGGTGCAAAAATAAGAACTTTTACCGATAAATTATCAAAATTAAATTTGATTGATCACAATTAAATCAGTTACAGATCATTTAATACTTGTTGATTGTATAAGGAATCAGTTCCTGGGAGGGACATGTCTCAATAATCCGTTCCATTTGTCTGGCCGACAATTCACATTAACGGGCTTTGCGGCTCAAAGCCTCCAACGAATCCGTTTTTGCTTACCGGTTACGATTAATTAGTTGTTATTTTTTGCAATTGAAAGATCAATAAAACACACCTCTTGTATATGCTTTGGTTAACCATCTTTCATGGATGAATTAACAAATATCCGGAATTGCCGGCTTATTCCCGGCTTTATCCTCCCTCATTCCCGGCATGTTGAAGGTAAGTGCTCCCGGGTTGCAACAGGGTTGCACCCGGGTTGGTCCCGGCCAGTGAAAGAAAAACAGGATAAGAGCTGGGTCGAAAATCAACTTCGGCATTTACGTTGTGCCCCTGGTAATCAACTACAATGACTGGCACCCTTCTTTTACCCCTTGACCGGTTTCGCGGCTCAAGGCTTGTCACTTGTCACTTGTCAATTGTCATTTGTCATTTGTCACTTGCCACTTATGCCTTGCCCGATCCAAATCGTCTTAATATTGACAAACTCCTTAATTCCGTACCCTGCGAGCTCCCGCCCATAACCCGACTTTTTGATTCCGCCAAAGGGAAGCCGTGGATCCGACTTGGTCATGCCATTCACAAACATGGTGCCAGATTCAATTTTTCGTGCAATCCGTTCCCCCCGCTTAAGATCGCGGGTCCATACACAACCTCCAAGACCGAACAGGGAATCATTGGCGATAAATATGGCATCCTCTTCGTCCCGGGCAGTGATGAGGGATACTACAGGGCCAAATGTTTCCTGCGAATAGACAGGCATGCCCGGACCTACATCTGCCAGGATGGTCGGTTCAAAATAACAGCCGGGAAGGGAAGGACGGCGACCGCCTGTGACAAGTCGTGCACCTGCAGCAATGGATGTGTTGACCTGGTGTTCAATCTCATCTGCCAGGTCAGGGCGCGCCAGGGGGCCAACCTGCGTTGCAGGCTCAAGTGGGTCGCCCATACGCAATGCTTCAAACAACGTTTTCAGGGCTGTTTCAAACTGCAATGCAACTGGTTTCACCACAATGAACCGTTTGGCCGCAATGCAACTTTGTCCCTGGTTGATCATCCGGGCTTTGACAGCAGCACTGGCCGCGGCATCAACATCAGCATCTTCCAGGACGATGAACGGATCGGCTCCACCCAGTTCCAGAACGGTTTTCTTAAGGTGTTTACCCGCAAGGGCTGCTACCTGGCTTCCGGCAGATTCACTGCCCGTAAGTGTCACAGCTGCTATCAATGGGTTCGCAATGACTGCTTCAACCGAAACAGAAGGGATCATCAGGGTTCTGAACAGGTTTACCGGGAACCCTGCATCGCGGAATAACTCTTCAATGGCCATTGCACACCCGGGAACATTGGATGCGTGCTTCAAAACGGCTGCATTCCCCGCCATCAGTGCAGGTGCGGCAAACCGGATAACCTGCCAGAATGGAAAATTCCATGGCATCACGGCAAGGATTGTTCCCATTGGCTGAAATGCAACAAAACTACGGCTTGCGTCGGTATGGATAATCTCATCCCTGAGCATTTCTGCAGCTTGATCTGCATAGAAATCGCAAACCCAGGCACACTTTTCAATTTCCGCAAGTGATTCACTGAATAGTTTACCCATCTCCATGGTCATCAATTGCGCAAATTCTTCTTTTTTCCGGAGAAGAAGGCCGGCAGCGTTTTTCATCAGCCCGGAACGGGTTTCAAATGATGTTTCTCTCCAGATAAGCCATGCTGTATGGACATCACTGATGATATGCTCTACCTCCTCTGCAGCATGTTCCCGGTAATCCCTGATCACCTCACCTGATACTGGATTAATGCTTTTCATGATGTTTTGTATCGTTTCCTTCGAAATTCAAAATTCGTTGTTCAATATTCGATATTCCTTATTCAACGTCCGATATTCAGCTTTTCCCTCAAATAATAGCCCGTATGGGAATCTTCAACCCTGGCCAGCCCTTCCGGGGTTCCTTCAAATACAACATTCCCGCCTTCATCGCCCCCCTCTTTTCCAAGGTCGATCACCCAATCGGCGCATTTGATCACCTCCAGGTTGTGTTCGATCACCAGGATGCTGTGCCCGTTGCCGATCAGTGATTCAAAAGCGACCAGCAACTTGTGGATGTCATGGACATGAAGCCCGGTGGTTGGTTCATCGAAAATAAAGAGGGTGGGTTTTTCACTGACTCCCTTGGAGAGGAAAAAAGCCAGTTTAATGCGTTGCGCCTCACCACCCGATAGTGTACTTGAGGATTGCCCAAGTCGCAGGTAACCTAAACCTACATCCTGCAAAGGTTTCAATTTGATAAGAATGCGTTTTTCATGAGCAGATGGCTTCTGGTTGTGCAGGAAGAACTCCATTGCTTCATCAACCGTCATATTCAGGATGTCAACGACAGACTTTTCACGATATTTGACGTCGAGCACCTCATCCTTGAACCGCTTTCCCTGGCAGCTCTCGCATGGAAGGTAAAGGTCGGCCATGAATTGCATTTCAATTTTAACCACCCCTTCGCCTTCACACTCATCACACCGCCCTCCGGCAATGTTAAAGGAAAAATAGCCGGGTTTGTAATTGCGCACCCTTGCGAGCGGCTGATCGGCGTATAGATCCCGAATTTCATCAAAAGCCTTGATATAAGTGGCAGGATTTGAACGTGAAGAACGCCCGATGGGATTCTGGTCGACCATCTCCACAGACCCTATTTTTGTATAATCACCATCCAGACGGTCAAATTTGCCGGTTTTCTCGCCATAACCACCCTGTATTTTTTTCAGCGCCGGAAACAATATCCGTTTTATCAGGGATGTCTTCCCCGAACCGCTTACCCCGGTGATAACCGAGAATATATGCAATGGAATTTTAACGTCTATATTTTTCAGGTTGTTTTCGCGGGCTCCCACAATTTGAATAAACTCCACCCAACTGCGTCGCAAGCGTGGGATCTCGATCCTGCGGATGTGGTTGAGGTATTGCCCGGTCAGGCTTTTGGTGTCGGCGTTCAGCTTTCTGAAATCACCCTGGAACACGATCTCCCCGCCGTGATGACCGGCCATCGGGCCGATATCGATGATCTGGTCGGCCGCCCGTATAATCTCTTCGTCATGTTCCACCACGATGACGGTATTTCCAAGATCACGTAATTTCAACAATACTTTAATGAGGCGCTGCGTGTCGCGGGGATGCAGTCCGATGCTGGGTTCATCAAGAATATACATTGATCCGACAAGATTGCTTCCAAGGGCCGTCGACAGGTTGATTCGCTGTGATTCTCCGCCCGACAATGAAGCCGACAGGCGGTTCAGGGTCAGGTAACCAAGCCCTACATCATTGAGGACCTCCAACCGGTTGTTGATCTCGGCAAGCAACCGTTTTGAAACGGTCAGTTCGTAATCGGTCAGGACCATGGTTCTGCAAAACAGGGTCAGTTCGCCGATCGGCATCAAAACCAGGTCGCTGATTGATTTACCGTTGGTTTTCACGTAGGAGGCATCTTTGCGCAGTCTCGTGCCTTTGCAATCCGGACAAACGGTTTTTCCACGGTAGCGTGACATCATGACCCGGTACTGAACTTTGTAATTCTGGCTTTCAACAAATTCAAAAAACTTATTCAGCCCTTTAAAATAGGAATTGCCGGTCCAGAGAAGCTCTTTTTGTGCGGGAGTCAGTTCCTGGACAGGTTTGTGGATTGGAAAATCAAACCGGTAGGCATGGATCAGAAGTTCAGACTGCCAGTCCACCATTTTTTCGCTCCGCCAGCAGGCGATGGCATTTTCATAAACAGAAAGTCGTTTGTTAGGTATCACCAGGTCTTCATCAATTCCGATCACGCTGCCAAAACCCTCGCACGTTTTGCAGGCTCCAAACGGATTGTTGAAGCTGAAAAGGTTTTCCGAAGGTTCTTCAAAAGTCATTCCGTCGGCTTCATACCGGTTCGAATAGGTTACACGCCTGTTTTCCGCTCCGGAAATATCTACCATACAATATCCATGACTTTCAAAATAGGCAGTTTGCACAGAATCGGCAATCCGCCCGGGCAATTCATCGTCATCATGTTCGATGGAGAAGCGGTCGACCAGGACAAAGAGTTCTGTGAATTTTTTCTTTCGGATGCCGGCAATCTCATCCAGCCGCAGAATTTCGCCATCCAGCATCACCCTTGTGAATCCTTGTTGCATCAGCACCGTGCATTTCGCTGCAAGGTCGCCATTTTTAACATCCAGGTTCAGCGGAGAAAAAATATTGACCATGGAACCTTCCGGAAGTGCCAGGATTTTATCCACAACCGCTGTGACAGTATCGCGGGATACAAGGTTGCCCGAAACCGGTGAATATGTTTTGCCTATGCGCGCAAACAATAACTTCAGGTATTCGTATATTTCAGTGGAAGTACCAACGGTTGACCTGGGATTTGATGTGTTGACTTTTTGTTCGATGGCCACTGCCGGTGAAATTCCCCTGATGTAATCTACATCGGGTTTGCTCATCCTGCCCAGGAACTGGCGGGCATATGAACTCAGGCTCTCGACATACCTCCTTTGCCCGTCGGCATATAAGGTGTCAAAGGCCAGCGATGATTTCCCGGAGCCGGATAATCCCGTAATTACCACGAACTGATTGCGTGGAATAGCAAGGCTGATGTTCTTAAGATTATTGACCCGTGCGCCTTTGATGATGATAAAATCCTTTGGGTCCAGTGTGTCTAAATTCATTAATTCCTTTGTTCCTTCATTTTTATTTGGCAAAATTATAAAGAAAACTTGCTTTTTGATTTTTTTTATTTACTTTTGCTGCAACCAAACACGGGAAAATCCCGTTTATCGGTCTGACCTGCGCAGCTCCTGATACCCTGCGCACAACAATAGGAGGGACACTATCGACTTGACTTCTACTCTTTTTTAACTAAAAAAAGGAGGCCCCATGCAAGCCCATGTCATTAGTGATCAGGAGTTAATCGGCAAATATCTTGCCGGACATGAATCCGCCCTTGAACAGCTCATCCGTCGCCATAAAACCCGTGTTTTTGCCTATATTCTCATGGTCGTAAAGGATAAAGAGTTAGCTGAGGATTTATTTCAGGATACATTTATCAAGGTGATCAACACTTTTCGTTCCGGACAATATAAAGAGGAGGGCAAATTCATCCAATGGGTGATGCGCATTGCCCATAACCTGATTATCGATTATTTCCGCAAAGCGAAACGGATTCCTATTGTCGAGAACAACGACGACTATGATATTTTTGACAAGGTGAGAATTCCTGTTGAATCTGTCGAAGATCAACTGATCACCGAGCAGATCCACCGTGATGTGAAAAAACTGATCGATTACCTTCCCAGGGAACAAAAGGAGGTACTGGTAATGCGTCATTACGGAGATATGAGTTTCAAGGATATAGCAGAAGTCACCAACGTCAGCATCAATACAGCCCTTGGAAGAATGCGTTATGCCCTGATCAACCTGCGGAAACTGGTAAAGGAGAAAGAGGTGATCCTCACGGTATAGGTTGCGGATCAATAATTTGCGAAATATTTTTCAACAGGTAAAATATTGAGAAATATATCCCGTTTTTTAGGTATGAATTGTATTTTAAATCTAAATTCGGCCTATGAAGCGAACTGCTACATTTTATTCGTTGACCTCATTACCATCAAGGTTGAACGAAGCTTCTGCGGATAAACGCAGGAGAAGAAAAATCTGTTCTCCCAGCGAATCGGTGATCCGAAACCTGCTCAACTACTCGAAAGCACTTGCCGTACTAAAAACAAATGAAACCGGATACATCAACCTGGTGATGAACTAAATAAAAAACCCCGTTTGTGACGGGGTTTTTTTATGGGTTCCGGATTAAGTATCAGATCCGTTCTTCTTTAATACGGGCTTTCTTACCCTGCAAACCGCGAAGGTAATAAATACGTGCCCTGCGAACAACACCGCGCTTGTTCACATCAATTTTGTCAATAAAAGGAGAGGTGCATGGAAAAATACGCTCAACTCCGATATTTCCTGAAATTTTTCTGACCGTAAAGGTGGTGTTCAAACCTTTGCCGGCACGCTGTAAAACCACGCCCTGGAATGTCTGAATACGTTCTTTGTTTCCTTCCTTGATTTTGTAATGAACTGTGATGGTATCCCCAGCTTTGAAAGAAGGCAATTCATTCTTCTGAATAACTGTCTCTTCGACATATTTCATTATTTCCGCTTTGTTCATGGCTTTGGTCTAATTATAATCATTTACCTGTTAAAAAGTTTGCAAATATATGATTTTTTTTGAAATAAATAGCAGCTAATTGAAAAAAGTACGAAGAAAAACAAGTGCAGTCACGCCTCACATGACAAATGTCACAGGCTGCCTGTCACGTGTCACGCGTCACGTGTCATGCGTCACGTTTCCCCATCCAGCAACCCCGGCCTGCGCTGCCTGGTCCGTTCCATCGATTGTTCGTATTTCCATTGTGCAATCTCCTTGTCATTCCCCGATAACAGTACATCGGGAACTTTAAGGCCACGGAAATCATATGGACGCGTATAAACAGGTGGCGAAAGCAGGTTGTCCTGGTACGAATCGGAAAGTGCCGAGGTCTCATCATTCAGAACTCCAGGAATAATTCTCACAATGGCATCAGTAAGGGTCATGGCTGCCAGTTCGCCGCCGGAGAGCACATAATCACCAACCGATATTTCGCGGGTGATGAAATGGGCCCGGATGCGTTCGTCAATACCTTTGTAATGCCCGCAGAGAATAAGAAGATTCTGTTTGGTCGATAATTGGTTGGCTATGCTTTGGTTCAGCAGTTCCCCGTCGGGACTGAGGTAAATAATTTCATCATATGAGATTTTGGATTTTAATTCCTCGATGGCTTTCACAACCGGTTCAACCATCATCACCATGCCTGCTCCGCCTCCATACGGATAATCATCAACATTTTTATGTTTATTGCCCGACCAGTCGCGGATGTTGTGCAGGTTGATGACCACATGCCCCTTAGCCTGGGCACGTTTCAGGATCGAAAGGCTGAATGGTCCTTCAAACATCTCCGGAAATAAGGTAAGAATATCAATAATCATAAAATTAGCGTTATACCATCACCTCCAGCCCGTCATACGCCAGCCGGATAAAACCGGGCAATTTTTTGTTAACATCTTCATGAAGCCCCACGAAGTGACTTAAATGGGTAAGGAATGCCCTCTCAGGGTTAAGACTCTTCAGGATATCAACTGCTTCACCCACCGAAAAATGGGAAACGTGTTTGGAGTTCCGCAAGGCATTCAAAACGATCACCCTCGATCCCCTGATCTTTTCCAACTCCGGGTCGCTGATGTAACTTGCATCGGTAATATAGGTAAAGTCGCCAACACGAAAACCTGTTACCGGGAGTTTTTCGTGCATTACCAGGATGGGGATGAATTCAATTCCCATGATGGTGAAGGGTTGATCGGCAATCGGGTGGATGGTGAGTTGCGGGGCGCCAAAGTAGCGGGTTTCAGAAAAAATATAGGGAAACTCAATCCTGATGGCTTCCACCACGCGGGGAGTCCCGTAAATATCTATCTTTTTATTGAGTACATAGTTGAAGGCCCGCACATCATCAAGACCGGCAATATGATCGCGATGTTCGTGGGTGAAAATTACTGCATCCAGGTTCATTACCTTTTGACGCAACATCTGGTGCCGGAAATCGGGACCGCAATCAATCACGAAGGTCAACCCGTTCACCTCCAGCATCACCGAGGTGCGCATTCGTTTGTCGCGGAGGTTTGTCGAAACACATACAGGACAATCGCAGGTAATAACCGGCACACCGATTGATGTTCCTGTTCCCAGGAAGGTGACTTTTAGCCTGTCGCTTGGTTTTGTCGGCATCAGAATATCAGTTCGTCAACCTGGTTTCGGTCGATGGTGAGTTGTTTCTTTAAATCCTCAGGATTGGTCAGGTTGCGCTCTTCGCGAATCCGCTTGTGAAAAAGAAGTGTCCCGACCTCTCCCTCAATACTGCCATAACTTTCAAGAAGATGAACTTCCACAAGCGTGTCGAGCGGGGAGTCGACATTCTTCCGGATAAAGCACATGGCCCTCGAAAAACTGTCATCTCCGATCACCGTTACAGCATAAACCCCATTGGGCGGTACCAGTTTACAGTCATCTTCAATCCTCAGGGTGTAGCATGGAAAACCGATCTCTTCGAGGGTCGGGCTGCTCTTGCTCAACAACCCCATGATGATATACTGATGGTCGAGATAGGCATTTGCTTTTTGAATGCTGCCAGCCTGGATAGCCTGCCTGATTTTGGTCGAACTTACAGATTCGTTATGGATATCCTGCTCGGGAATCTCTTCCACTTCAAAACCATTGCTGTTGCCAAGTTTTCGTAACTCACCATAATCTCCTTCACGATTGTGACCGAAATGATGATTAAACCCGATGACGATCATTCGGGAGTGAAGCTTGTTCAAAAGGATGTTCTTGACGAAATCGATGGAGGTGATCTTGGAAAACTCAAGGGTGAATTCAACAATGATCAGGTTGTCGAGACCAGCCTTTTGAAGCAGATGGATCTTCTCCCGTTGCGAATTGATCAGGAACAGCTCCTTTCCGGCAGTGTCGGGGTATAACACTTTCCTGGGGTGAGGGTGAAAAGTAATCAATACAGTTTCCCCGCCGATTTCAACCGCAAGTTTTTTTAGCCGTTGCAGGATAACTTTGTGGCCGATATGCACGCCATCAAATGACCCTGTGGTGACAACCGCATTGCGGATTTCACCAATATGGTCAAAATCATAAAAAATTTTCACGTAGTCTTTCTACTTAAACCGTTCATCATTTTTTTTCGCGAAGAAGGCGACTTTTTCCAGGGAGGTAATCATGTCGTACTCCTCGAGATAGACAAAAGGAGGGACATTGAGTGGTTTTGGAGTGAAATTCAGAATCCCTTTAATCCCGGCAAGAACCATCGTTTCTGCTATCTCGGGAGCCTGTTCGGAAGGGACCGCAATGATCCCGATGGAAATATTGTTCTGCTTGATAATGTCCGTCATCTGGCTGATGTGATGGCAGGCTACGCCGTCGTAAACACGGTTTGTTTTTTCCGGGTTCACGTCGAATGCGGCAATGATGGCCAGTTTCGAACGTTTTCCCTTGAAATAGCTGATGATCGCTTTACCAAGGTTGCCAAGACCTACCACGGCAACCCGCTGACCCCGGTCGGAATCAATGATTTTTCCGATCAGTTCGATCAGCTCCTTGATGTCATAACCTTTACGCAGGTTTCCTGAATATCCGATCAGCATCAGGTCACGTCGCACCTGGACAGGTGTAATGTGAAGCATTTGGGCTATTTCATGAGAGAAAACATGGGTTTTCTCCTTTGAAAGGATCATTAACAGCGCACGCCGGTATTGGCTCAACCGTTCAACGGTTTTGTGGGGTAAATTTTTTATAAACATGGCTTATCGATTGGAAGTCTAACATTAAATGTACTGCCTTGATCAGGAATGCTGCTTACTTCGATCTTTCCCGCATAATTTTCAATCAGCTTTTTTACGATGGAAAGTCCCAGTCCGCTGCCCGTTATATTTTTGGTCTTATCATTTTTAATTCGTACGAAATCATCAAATATTTTTTCAAGTTCAACGGGTGACAGGCCGATCCCCGTATCGATCACCCTGATGTTCATACAGCCTTCAAGCTGTTCAATGGTGCAATCTACACTTCCCCCGTCCTTATTGTATTTTATTGCATTGGATATGAGGTTGTTGAAAATTATCTCCATCTCCTCAGCATCAGCCTGAAGCATGACCGGACCGTTATTGTGCAGGTTTAGTTTCACATCGCGCTGAATGGCATATGGCCTCATGGTGTCCATGGCTGTTCTCGCAACCAGCGACAAGTCAACTTCAGTAATATTTCTCTTCGCTTTTCCTGATTCAACACGTGTAAGATCAAGCATATCCAGTATCAGGCTTCGCATCCCTTTGATCCGGTCGAGCGAACGGTCGATCATTATATCATAATCTTCCAGTTTTGTGCCATTTTGGCGCTCCCGTATCATTTTCAGGTATCCTTCGATGGCATTGAGCGGGGCCTTTAGTTCGTGGGAGAGGACCGAAAGAAACGTGAACCTGATCTGTTTACCCGAATCCTGGAGTTTGTTGGTCATCTTTTTGAGAAAGACCCTTTTGGTGATATTCTCAATGGATGATTTTAATTCCTGGGGAGTGAACGGCTTTGGAATGAAATCATAAGCTCCGTCGCTGGTAGCTTTTACAGCCAGTTCGAGGGATGCATAAGAGGTAATCATGACCACGATGATGTTTTTCTGCTTCTTTTTGATGTACTCCAGTACTTCAATTCCCTGTATTCCCGGAAGCTTGTTGTCGAGTAGCAGGATATCCGGCTGGTTTGATTCGATGATCTCGATTCCCTCTTCACCGGTGGGTGCTTCCGTTACATCAAACTCAAAGGCTTCGTCCATAAAAGGGTAATCAACCCTGAAGTTCCGGAGAATCCGTGATATTCCGCTCCGGATACCAGGTTCATCATCGACGACGAGAATTTTTAGTGTTGACATACATTTATTTCACCCCAAAAATAAGTAGAAAAGACTTTGTTAAAACATTAACTGTTATTTTTTAACAGTAAATTTTCAATTTCCTCCTTCAGGCGTTCCGATCGAATGCCTTTATCGAGAAAACGATCGGCTTTTATCCATTTGCGGTTATTTTCATCATTGATGTCGAAGCTGATCCCGGTCTCGGCAGCTACACCCGTTGCAATGATGATCGGAACGTCAGGATATTTCTTCTTCATTTTATAACACAAAATAAAACCACTGTCTTCATTTTCCATCATCAGGTCGAGGATAGCCAGATCGGGTTTCGTCTTTTCAATCAACTCTTCGGCCTCCTTCTGGCCCTCTGCCGTAATTGTTTTAAAACCGAAATGTTGAATTTTTGCCTGCAATTGCAACAGGTAATCCTGGTCATCGTCAACAAGTAAAATCGTAATATTTCCGGGTTTCATTGGGTGTAAATAAGGTTAAAGTGTTAATTTTTAAGTGTTAAGTCGATGATTACTTACTTTTTATTTGCCTCGTGGGACGGTTATTCTGAAGGTTGTCCCGGTGGGCCCGTGCAGACGGTCGGCATTGGAGTCGACATGGATCTTTCCTTTGTGCATTTTGACAATTCCATAGATCAGTGCGAGTCCTAACCCCGTGCCTTTTCCCATCTCCTTTGTTGTGAAAAATGGAGTGAAAAGTTTGTCCATGTTATCCTTTGGAATGCCTGAACCGGTGTCGGAAACGATGAATGTGACTTCCTCGGCATCCCCTTCTACACTTACCCGGAGAGAGCCTCCTGACGGCATTGCCTCAATGGCGTTCTTTTCAAGATTTGTCATCACCTGCATCATCTGGTCAATGTCAAGTTTAGCCAGGGGATCTGCAATCGTTGAATCAACCGAGCACGTAACATTATCTGGTTTTACAATCGAATTCAGGCTGTGCTGCAGGAACTTTACCACATCCGTTTCAGTCAGATTCACCTGGTTTTTACGGGCAAAATTGAGCAGACCACTCACAATCTTTTTGCATCTTTCGGCCTGTTCAACGATCAGTTTCAGGTCATCGCGAACCCCCTCGCCCTCGGGAGCCTCATCCATGAGTATATTGCTGTACATGGTGATAACACCCAGTGGATTATTCAATTCATGTGCAATTCCGGCTGAAAGCTGCCCCATGTGGGCCAGCTTTTCCGATTGTTTCAGGGCGGCCCTTGCTTTGGCAAGCTTTTCATTCGATACATTGAGGTTGTTGATCGAATCATGCAGCTTTTCGATGGCAAAGGGCAGGCACATCTCTGTCTCGGCCAGCCCCTTTACGATGGCACTTGCATGATCCACGCAAGTATCGTACCCGCAGGCTCCGCAATTAAGATGGTCTTGCGGCGTATACTTGCCCATTGAATGCAATGCATTTAAAACCTCTTCGTTGCTGGGCGCTTCCAGTCTTCGGTCTTCGGGAGTGAAACTCTGCGATAAATCCAGCTTGCTGTACTCTTCAATATCCAAATCCCACGCATCCCTGTCGATGTTCTGAAGTTTTCTGGTCACATATTCCCCGACGGCATTGCTCCTGGCAAACCGCTTTCCGCCAGGGGAGGTTCCCGGGCCCATGATGCATCCTTCGCAGCAAAGCAGCATGAGATGTTTTTTACGGATATACCCCTCTTCAAATTCTTTGATGGCTTCTTTATAGTTGACCTGTCCCTCGGCAATGATAACCCGCTCTTCCGGGATTGACTCCTGGTTGTTGGCGGTATAATACAATCCATGGCTTATGGGGAATATAGCGCCTTTGCCACTGTGCGGCGGGTCGAATTCAGAGGGATCGCTGTTTTCGGGACGGATGTTCAGACTGTCAAACATCTCACGCAACTCTCTGAATGTGAGTACTTCTTCGACTTCGGTCGTTTCTGCCTTCTTTGCAAAACAGGGGCCAATAAAAACGACTTTCAGTTCTTCACCGTGTTTTTTCTTCATCACACGGGTCATTGCCACCATGGGAGATGCGATGGGGGCAAGGTAGGGTACCATATCGGGATGGTAGTGGCGAATGAAATAGACAATTGCCGGGCAATCTGAAGAGATATCCCCCTCATAGTTGCTGTTCTTGATCATCGTCTCGTATTCACGGGCAACTATGTCGGCTCCAAAGGAAACTTCCGTGACAAAATCAAACCCGAGTTTCCTGATCATCCCGACCAATAACCTGTGATCCTGGATTTCTCCAAATTCAGCCGGGAAACTGGGTGCGATGCACGCTGCAATTTTGCTTTTTGATTTGAGAAGTTCATAAACGGCATCCACCGATCGTAAAGGAATCTTGGCTCCCTGGCTGCATACCCTTACGCAGTTTCCACACCCTATGCAACGGTCGTTGATTACTTCGGCCTGCCCGTTCATGATCTTGATGGCTTTCACGGGGCATTCCCGAACACATGTGAAACATACCCGGCACCGGTCCTTAATTGTGAAAACCAGTTGCCGGTGAAACGAATGACTCATGACTCCTCCTTTGTTCTGGAAACATGAAGCAGTTCCCGGTTTCCCTCGCTGCCTGGCTTTGCAAGAAATCTTTCGTACAAATCAATGATGACCGGGTTTTTATGTGCAACCCTGATCATTTCTTCATCATCAATATCATAGATCGATTTCATGCGCGACTTCAGGCTTTTCTCATCCGCGTTCAGCTTTTGACCTCCTCCGTTGATGCAGCCGTTCGGGCAGGCCATCACTTCGATGATGTTAAAGTCTTCACGGCCTGCCTCAACATCGTCAATCAGGGCTTTAACATTTGCCAAACCACTTACGGCAGCAACATTAATCGTCACTTTCCCGATTCTGATTTTCGCTTCTTTTTTCCCTTTCAAGCCGCGCAATTCACTAATTTTCAGCGTACTTAGTTCCTGCCCCGTCATCATATGGTGAATTGTTCTGACCAGCCCTTCCAGGTGTCCGCCCGAAATGCCAAATAAATTTCCCGCAGTACTGCGGATGCCGTAATGGGTATCTCCGGGTTCGGGCTCAAGGTTGCCGAAATCTATCCCGAGCAACCTGATTATCCTTACGAGTTCCCGGGTTGTAATTACAGCATCGACATTTCTTGAGATTCCGTCTTTCATGCGGTCGGTATCAGCTTCGTATTTTTTTGCTGTACAGGGCATTACTGAAACCACAAAGACTTTTTCAACTCTCTGACCTGCAGAACTGGCAATGTAATTCTTGATCAACCTGCCCATCATCTGCTGAGGGGAGGCAGTTGTTGAAAGGTTTGGCAGAAGTTGGGGTTTAACTGCTTCAACATACCTTACCCATGAAGGGCAGCAGGAAGTCAGCAGGGGAATTCTATCATGTTTGCCGAATCGCTCAACGAATTCAGCGGCTTCTTCCATGATGGCAAGATCGGCTGCCATTGAAGTATCGAATACCTGGCGAAATCCCATTTTTTTCAGGGCGGCACGCAGAAGGTTCAGAATATCTTTGCTTGCCTTGATGTTGAAATCTTCCCCGATTGATGCCGGGACAGTGGGGGAGAACTGTATCACTGGAAATAATAGCGGGTTGCTTAGGGCGTCCAGAACAGCCTGCATGGCTGATTTTTCAGCAAGGGCACCAGTGGGACAAACCATGATGCACTGGCCGCACTTAATGCAGGTCTGGGTGTTTAAACCCTTGTTATACGAGGTGCCGATCCTGCTTTCGCTGCCACGGCCAACAACATCGATGGCGGCAACACCGATTACTTCGTCACAAACCCTGATGCACCGGCCGCAAAGAACACATTTTGCAGGATCGCGTTCGATAGACTGGCAGGCCCTATCAATCTGTATATTTTGTCGTTTTCCATGATATTTGCGTTCACGCACATTCATCTCTATTGCAAGGTCCTGCAGACCGCAATTCCTGTTTCGTTCACAGTAAAGGCAATCATCGGGATGGCCTGCAAGCAAAAGTTCGACAAGCACTTTTCTCGCCTTCAATACCCTGGGCGAATGTGTTTTGATTTTCATCCATTCAGTTACCGGGTGTGAACAGGACGGAACAAGTTCAGAAATCCCGTCAACCTCAACCACACACATCCTGCACCCGCCTGTAGGGGAGAATCCGTTCAAATAACACAATGTCGGAACCCGGATTCCAATCCGGTCGAGCACATTCTTGATGGTTTCCCCTCGTTTGGCCGATACCGGCTGATTGTTTATCTCAACATCAAATTGCATTTTCGAGTTTATTTGAAATAAATAGCATTGAACTTGCAGCTGTCAAAACAGATTCCGCAGCCGGTACATTTCGATTCAATGATAAAGTGAGGCAACTTAATTGTGCCGATGATTGCATTCTCAGGGCATTTTTTCTGACAAATATTGCAACCGTTGCATACATCTGTTTCGATGATGAATGTTCTGAGGTCATGGCAAATGCCAGCCTGGCATTTCCGGTCGAAAATATGTTCCTCGAATTCATCCCGGAACCATTTCAACGAGGATAACACAGGATTTGGCGCATTCTGGCCCAGTCCGCAAAGGGAAGTGTCGCGGATTACCTCTGCAAGGCTTTCAAGTTCAATCACTCCTTTAAATCTTTCCAGCGTTTCATGGGTGCTCTCTTCCCTGGGGCGACGGGTTACCTCTTCAAGAATCTGCAGCATGCGCCGGGTTCCTTCACGACATGGGATACATTTCCCGCAACTCTCTTTTTGCAGGAATTCCATAAAGTATTTAGCCAGGTTGACCATGCAGGTGTCATCATCCAGGATGATCAGTCCTCCCAGTCCGATGGTGCAGTCGATGTCAGGCAATGTCTCATATCCGATAGCCGTTTCCAGATTCTGTTTCGGTATGCACACCCCCGAAGGCCCGCCGAGTTGCACAGCTTTGAGGCTCTTTCCGTTTTTCACCCCACCGGCAATTGTGTTCACAATCTCGGCAATGGTAATTCCCATGGGTATTTCAATAAACCCCGTATGGAGCGACTTGCCTGCAATGCTGAAGAGTTTTGTGCCTTTGCTCTCTTTTGTACCGATGGATTTAAACCATGCGGGTCCATTCTCAAGGATGGTTGGAATGTTTGCCAGTGTCTCGATGTTATTTACAATCGTGGGGTGCCCGAACAATCCTTTTTCGGCAGGATAGGGCGGTTTAGCCTGGGGCATGCCACGACGTCCTTCAATACTTGCTATCAGCGCTGTTTCCTCGCCGCATACGAATGCGCCTGCCCCCTGGCGGATATGAATGGTCAGGTTGAAGCCGCTTCCGAAAATATTTTCACCTAGGAAACCATACTCTTTGGACTGTTTGATGGCATTCTCAAGTATGGCAAGAGATTGTGCGTAGTCGGAGCGAATGTAAACATATGCACTGCTCGAGCCAATGGCATAAGCTGCAATGGCAATTCCTTCAATTACGCGATGAGGATCGCCTTCAAGGATCGCACGGTTCATGAATGCCCCGGGGTCACTTTCATCGGCATTGCAGATCAGGTATTTCCTGTCACTTCCGGTTCCAAGGGTAACCATCCATTTTTTTCCCGTGGGATAACCGCCTCCGCCCCGCCCGCGCAACTCACTTTGCTCTACAATTTCGCAGACCTTTTCAGAGGTGTAATTTAATACAGTTTTGTAGAGGGATTTATATCCGCCATGGGCAATGTAATCATCAATCATGTAAGGCGAAATGATCCCCGAATTGCGAAGTATGATCCGCTGCTGCCGGGCAAAATAGGGCAGCTGGTCGATTTGAGGAATATTTGCCCAATCCTCCAGCGAATCCTGTTTATATTGCCCCAGGATGGTCTCCTTGAGCAAAGTACGATGAAAGACTGAATTTAAAAGATCTTCAACCTTGTCCTCTGTGGCATGATGAAAGGATATCCTTGCCTTACCCGGTATCTGAACATCCATTAGTGGCTCGGCCGAACACAGTCCCAAACATCCAACCCTTACAACCTGTCCCTCAAGGTGGTGATCTGTCATGTATTTTTCAACCGCTTTCAAAGTTTTTTCTGCCCCCGCGATCAATCCACAGGTTCCCATACCGATATAGATTACCGGTTGAACTACCCTGGAACGCATGAAGAGTGAAAGTTGCTCACGGGTACCCTTGTCAAATATATTTGAATAATTTTTCAGGATCTTTTCGACCAGAAATTCCTTTGATTCATCGGAGGTCAAGACTGCCATCTTATTCTGTTTTTTCTTTAAGGGAATGGATTATTCTGCTTAACTCAGGTTCGGTAACATGTGTGTAAAAAACATCGTTGATATTGACAATAGGAGCTGATTCACAGGCTCCCATGCAGTTTGAAACTTCAAGACTGAATTTTCGGTCCTTGCTGGTATTGCCCACTTCCACCTTTAACTGTTTTTCAAGTTCATCCAGGTAGGTAGCCGATCCGAATAAGTGACATGCCGTACCCCGGCATATCCTGATATGATACTGACCCTGGGGGTGAAATATGAACTGGTCGTAAAAAGTTGCCACCCCGTACACTTTGTTTAAGGGTAAGTTGAGGTATTTCCCGACCTGCGCAAGAAGCTCATCAGTAAGGTAGCCCTGCTGATTCTGAACGTCCTGCAATATAGGTAGCAATCCATCTTTCTTATTCGCCGGATATTTGGAAAGGATATTTTCCAGAATCTCTTTTGTCATGATAATTCTAAATTCAGAACTGAAGATGATTTTCGTGAATACATCAGCATAATTTTCTTTGCTGCCCTCTGCGATTTCGTTGCGTCACTTTTGTTTAAAATGAACGGCAAAGACCACCGGCCCATTTTCCTTTCGCACCACAAAAATAATAAATATAACTTAGATATGAAATAATTAATTGTGAATTATTTAGCAATGTGAATAAATAAACAAATATCTCACATGCAGATTTGAAGCATTTTTTTTGATAATATGTCATTTCAACCACGGATATTGTTAAATTTGGCGATAATAACGAACCCATGTCCTTAAAGCCCCTATTTCATATTTCCCACGAAGCATGCATCAAATGCTATTCCTGCGTGAGGATCTGTCCGGTTAAGGCGATCCGGGTCGATGTTACAAACGAATTGCCTTCAATCATCCCCGAACGGTGCATCGGATGCGGCAGTTGTTATCGTTCCTGTTCTCCTCATGCCATCTCCTTCAGGAGTTCAATTTCCGAAACCAAGGCGATCCTTGCATCAGAAAATAAAGTAGCCGCAATCTGCGATCCAACCATTTCAGGTGAATTTCACGACATCACCGATTACAGGAAGTTCGTTGAAATGATCCGGCAACTTGGATTTACATACGTGAACGAAGCATCTTTCGGAGTTGACCTGGTGGCCATGAAGTATAAGACGCTTTTTGAAAATTTCAAGGGAAAATATCACTTTACCGCGAATTGTCCTTCACTCGTCTCATACATAGAAAAATACTATCCTGAACTGATTTATAACCTGGCCCCGATCGTATCACCCATGGTGGCAACTGCAAAGGTGGTCCGGCAGAAATACGGACAGGATGTCAAGGTCGTTTTTATCGGGCCCTGTATTTCCACCAAGGATGAAGCCCTGAAATTTGACGGAGATGCGAAAATCGATGCGGTGCTCACGTTCGTTGAATTGCGCCAGTTATTCAATGAATTTAATATACGTGAAAGCCACCTGGAGTTTTCCGAATTTGATTCACCGCTCGGACACAAGGGATCCCTATATCCCATTGCCAATGGCTTCCTCCAGGCAGTTGATATCAGTGAAAATTTGCTGACCGGGAGTGTCATCACGACTGAAGGACGGAATAATATGCTTCATGCGGTCAAGGAATTCGACTCCCGGATTGAACTCATCAGGAGAAATTTCAACATTTTCTATGATGAAGGCTGTTTGATGGGACCGGGGACCTCCCCGGGCGGCGAAAAATTTTTAAGGATGACGCTGGTCACCGATTATGCAAACAAGCGATTGACAACTTTTGACAAAGCTACCTGGGAAAACGAAATGGACTCCTTCGCAAATCTTGATCTTTCGCGGCAGTTCGAGCCTGATGACCAGCGGCTCCCCTTGCCTGATAATGAAAAGATCGAAGAGGTTCTGAAAATGATCAATCGCGAAGGCCATATGGATAACGAGGTCGGCTGTGAATCTTGCGGCTATGCGAATTGTCGCGACCTGGCCATAGCCATTTCACAGGGATTGGCCACCACCGAAATGTGCCATGTCTTCAGCGGTCACAACCGCCAGGATTACATCCAAACCCTCCGCACTGCAAATGAAAACCTGGCCAAAACCAAGACCGCGCTCAAAGATTCGGAAGAAAAAGCCAAACATGAACAGGAAGCCCAGAAAGAGTCGGCTGAAATAATTACTACCATGCTTCAGAATTTGTTGTCGGGAGTGGTGATTGTTGACGATAATTTGAAAATATACCAGAGCAACAAGGCATTTATCCGCATTGTTGGTGAAGAGGCTGCGATGATCGATGAGATTATTCCCGGGCTTGTGGGGGCTGACCTTAAGTCGTTGTTACCTGTCCATTTTTACAAGATGTTTTCTTATGTGCTCACTTCAGATGAACCTATCGAGAACAAGGATGTGCAGTTTGGTGAGATCAAACTCGGCGTGTCAATATTTCCGATCCGAAGCCATAAATATGTTGGCGGGATTCTTCGGGATATGTACGTCCCTGAGGTAAGAAAGGAGCAAACCGTCACACGCCTTACTGAAGTGATCGATGAGAATTTTGAAATGGTTCAGAAAATCGCCTACCTTTTAGGCGAAGGTGCCTCTAAAACTGAACAGATGCTTAATTCGGTGATTGACTCATATAAGAACCCGGGGAAGAAATAATTTACGATTTACGATTTACGATT
>CAIKNA010000335.1 GCA_903828645.1 uncultured Bacteroidales bacterium | reverse complement strand
AGCAACCAACACCACCTATACTTTTGTCGCAAATGATAATAACAATAACGATGAAATCTCCTGCGTGCTTGTTTCGAATGCAACCTGTGCAACCGGGAGCCCGGCCGTTTCAAACGTGGTGACAATGACGGTCAACCCGCTTTTACCCGTCAGCATATCCATTTCTCCTTCGGCAAACCCCGTTTGTTCGGGAACATCGGTTACGTTCAGTTCTGTCATCATCCACGGCGGTTCTGTACCTGGATACCAGTGGAAGTTGAACGGAACAAATTTACCAGGAGCGACCGATGCCACCTATTTTTTTGTGGCGGCAGATAACAATGATAACAATACAATCTCATGTGTCCTTATCTCGAATGCTACCTGTGCAACAGGAAGCCCGGCTGTTTCAAACGTGGTGACTATGACGGTCAACCCGCTTTTACCCGTCAGCATATCCATTTCGCCTTCTGCAAACCCGGTTTGTTCTGGAACACCGGTTACCTTCAGTTCGGCCATCATCCATGGAGGCCCTGCGCCACTATACCAGTGGAAACTTAACGGAGCAAATTTACCCGGGGCAACCAATGCCACCTATTCTTTTACAGCGAATGATAACAACGATAACAATGAGTTCTCCTGCGTGGTTATTTCGAACGCAACCTGTGCAACAGGGAGCCCGGCCGTTTCAAACGTGGTAACCATGAAGGTCAACCCGCTTTTACCCGTCAGCATATCCATTTCACCGTCGGCAAACCCCGTTTGTTCTGGAACATCGGTTACCTTCAGTTCTGCCATCATCCATGGAGGCGCTGCGCCACTATACCAGTGGAAACTGAACGGAGCAAATTTGCCCGGGGCAACCAATACGACCTATACTTTTATTGCGAATGATAACAACGATAACAATGAGATCTCCTGCATGCTTGTTTCGAACGCAACCTGTGCAACAGGGAGTCCGGCTGTTTCAAACGTGGTAACCATGACGGTCAACCCGCTTTTACCCGTCAGCATTTCCATTTCACCGTCGGCAAACCCCGTTTGTTCGGGAACATCGGTCACCTTCAGTTCGGCCATCATCCATGGCGGCCCTGCGCCATTGTACCAGTGGAAACTGAACGGAGCGAATTTACCCGGTGCAACCAATGCCACCTATACTTTTACCGCGAATGATAACAACGATAACAATGAAATCTCCTGCGTTGTAATTTCGAACGCAACCTGTGCAACTGGAAGCCCGGCAGTTTCAAACGTGGTAACCATGAAGGTCAACCCACTTTTACCCGTCAGCATATCCATTTCACCCTCGGCCAACCAGGTTTGTGCCGGAACATCGGTTACCTTCAGCTCGGCCATCGTGAATGGCGGAATTCAGCCCCTGTATCAATGGAAGCTGAACGGAACCGCTATTTTAGGTGCCACTGCCAACTCTTATACCTATACTCCTCTCAACAACGATGCGATCAGCTGTGTTTTAACCTCCAATGCTACCTGCGCCACCGGAACCCCTGCCAGTTCAAATGTTGTAAGCATGGTGGTTAACCCGCTTTTACCCGTCAGCATAACTGTTACGCCCTCTGTAAACCCGGTATGTGCAGGCTTTGCGGTTACATTCAGTACAACCATCGTGAACGGAGGCTCTTCTCCTTCCTACCTCTGGAAAGTAAACGGTGCGATTATATCCGCGGCTACCAGTTCATCCTATTCCTATGTTCCTATAAACAATGACCAGGTAGTCTGTGTGCTTACTTCCAATGCCACCTGTGCGACAGGAACTCCGGCAACTTCGAACACAATCATCGTTTCAGTGACGCCTAATCCAACTGCCTCCATCACAATTGCCACGGCTGTTAACCCTGTATGTGCAGGAACTTCGGTGACTTTCACCTCCAGCATCACTGGCGGCGGTCCGACCCCGGGTTACCAATGGAAAGTCAATGGCATTAATGCCGGTACAGGAAACTTTACTTTCATCTATACCCCTTTGGCAAATGATGTGATCAGTTGTGTGCTGACTTCGAGCAGATCGTGTGTGACCGGAAGCCCGGCAACTTCAAACTCCATAACAATGGGTGTCAACCCGTTGCTTCCTGTCAGCCTGTCGGTTGCCCCTTCGGCCAACCCGGTTTGCGCGGGAACTCAGGTCACCTTCAGTACATCCATTGTAAATGGAGGAACACTTCCCCAGTACCAGTGGAAATTGAATGGAACGAATATTACCGGTGGAACAAATGCAACTTACACTTTTGTCCCATCAAACGGCAATGCCCTCTCCTGCGTGCTTACTTCCAACGCAATCTGTGCTACAGGAAGTCCGGCAACCTCAAACGTGGTAACCATGACGGTAAATCCAAATTTACCCGCCAGCATCACGATTGCCGCTTCGGCCAACCAGATTTGTGCAGGCACACTTGTTACGTTCAGTTCAACCATCATCAATGGCGGATCTGCACCCCAGTATCAATGGAAATCAGGCAGCACGAACATCACAGGAGCAACCAATGCCACTTATACGTTTGCTCCTGCAAATGGCAATGCCATCACATGCGTGCTTACCTCAAACGCAACCTGTGCCACCGGAAGTCCGGCCACCTCAAACGTGGTGACCATGATCGTCAATCCCCTGGCACCGGTCAGCATAAACATATCTCCTTCTGCCAATCCTGTTTGTCCGGGAACCCTGGTCAATTTCACATCATCCATCGGAAATGGCGGCTCTGCCCCAACCTACCAATGGAGTGTTAACGGGATGGCTGTCGCAGGGGCAACGAACACTACCTACTCCTATACGGTTGTTAACAGCGACATCATAACCTGCGTATTGACATCCAATGCGACGTGTGCGGTCGGTACTCCTGCCACCTCGAACACGGTTTCGATGACGGTCAATCCATTCCTTCCTGTCAGCATCACGATTGTTGCTTCGACACCCATCGTTACGGGAACCGATGTAACTTTCACGGCTACACCGGTAAACGGCGGACTTACACCCATTTACCAGTGGAAGGTCAATGGAGTCAATGCGGGGACGAACAGCAGTACTTTTACTTACACCCCGGCGATCATTGATCAGATCACCTGCGTACTCATTTCCAGCGCTTCGTGTGCCATCGGAACCCCTGCCACATCGAACACAATAATTATCACAGATGCTCCGCCAGTACCGGTGAGCATCACGATAACCCCATCTGCCAACCCGGTTTGCGCAGGCACCAGCGTTACCTTTACGGCCGCCCCCGTCAATGAAGGCGCAACGCCCGCTTACCAGTGGAAACTAGCCGGAGCGAATATAACCGGCGCAACAAATCCTACCTATTCCTATATTCCGGCCAACAACAATGCGATTTCCTGTGTGCTGACAAGTACCACCGGAACCGTGGCTACCTCCAATACGATCACCATGTCGGTCATCCCGCCGGTACCGGTCAGCGTTACGATTACGGCTTCTGTTTATGCAGTGGTCTCTGTGCCGGTCACCCCGGTCACATTTACGGCAACCCCTGTAAACGGTGGAACCAGCCCCGCATATCAATGGAAAGTAAATTCCGCCAATGTCGGAACAAACAGCAATACATTCACTTACAATCCCACGGATCATGACAAGGTAACCTGCGTTGTCACTTCCAACTACAATGCGACCTGTCTGTCAAACAATCCTGCAACCTCGAATACCATCATCATGATCGTCTATACCACAGGAACTCCCTGCAGTATCCCAACGATACAGTATGGCGGTCTGACATACAACACCGTTCAAATAGGAACCCAATGCTGGCTGAGAGAGAACCTGAATATCGGTACCCTTATCAACACCACAGTGGAACAATCCAATAACAGCGTCCTCGAAAAATATTGTTACGGCAATAGCGAAATGAACTGCAATGTCTATGGTGGTTTATATCAATGGGCCGAGATGGTTCAATATTTAAACGGGGCGACCAATAACACAAACTGGAGCCCGGTGCCAACCGGAAACGTACAGGGAATCTGCCCTTCAGGGTGGCATATCCCGACAAACGATGAATGGCTGACGCTCACAACCGCCCTTGGCGGATTACCTTATGCCGGTGGTAAGCTCAAGGAAACATCATATTCACACTTTCTTTCTCCAAACGTGGGAGCTACCAATACCAGCGGATTTACGGCCCTTCCCGCCGGACTTCGCTGGAGTTCGGGTGGGTCGTATTACCTGAATACGGATGCCACCTTCTGGACTACCACAAGCGGCCTGGCAGCCACCGATATCTATGTAGGAGGGGCGAGCTATTCTGTTGTTTCGGCAGATGATGGCCAGTTCTACAAGGTTACCGGAGTATCTGTTCGCTGTCTTAAAAATTGATTATAAAACAGATGGGAAGAACCGACCTGTGCCGGATCACTTCCGGCCGGTCAGGTCAAGGATTCCATTGATGAATGTGAGTGGGTGCGGCGGATTGCCGGGAACATAGAGATCAACCTGATGGTTGGTTAAAAAGTTCCTGTCAAGCGCCGCACTTTCGCTGAATATTCCGCCACTGATGGCATCGGTTCCGGCCAGGATGACAAGTTTGGGCGATGGAATGGCATCGTGGCAAATCTCCAGGGCTTCGGTCATGTTCTGAGAGATAGGCCCGGTGATGACAATGCCATCGGCATGACGCGGCGATGCAACGAATTCAATTCCATAACGTCCCATGTCGAAGTTTACATTTCCGGCTGCATTCAACTCCATCTCGGCCGAATTATCCCCGGCTGCGGAAACCTGGCGAAGTTTCAGGGCATGCCTGAAAAAAGTGCGGATCTCCCTGCGTACCTTTTCGGGATCAAGTTTCACAGCCAGGTCGATGCCGGAACAAACTACAAGCCGCTCCCGGACATTGGAGGCAATTTTATGATCATTGGTAAACCTGATCTTCTCCGGAAGGGCAAATTCACATTCCCTGCAAAAAACACATTTGCCGAGGTCTATCGAACATGTCGCGCGGCCAGAACCAGGTAATAGGGCGTTCACGCCAATAGCATCCACCGGGCACAATTGCCTGACCATTTCCGCTTCAGCAACCGTGATATCCCCGCCGATGACAGGCCTGCCCCGGAAGATCGCGGGCAGAAACGTTTTCCGAAGGTCAGCGACAAATTGTTTGCCATGACTGCGGAAGATGTTAATTTCTTTAAAAGGCATTTTTAAGTTCAAATTTACAAGTCATTTCCGCAATAGCTGAGGTTGAAACTTTTGTTGCACAGCGGGAAATCCGATATCTCCTGGTTTCTCACGGCAAGTGCCAGGGCCATCCAGTTGTGGAAAGAAGGATCCTTGGCCTTGTAATGGATTATGTGTCCCGCAGAATCGGTCATCGCCACATGGCATATCTCTCCCCTCCATCCCTCAACCATCGATATAGCAAGTGATGACGGGGCAAGGGGCGGATCGTATGCAGGCTTTGATACCATTTTCGATTTTCGATTTTCGATTTTCAATTGCGGTGCCCCCTCAATCGTAAATCGTAAATCGTCAATCGTAAATTCTCTTATCAGCTCCCTGATCACCGCCATTGACTTTTCCACTTCCAGTTTGCGCAGCATGGCTCTTGACCAAACATCTCCCTTTTCGAGCATCACCGGTTCATAGAGTTGACCGGCGTAGGCTGAAAAAGGATGTGACCAGCGGATATCGCGGTACATCCCGCTGCTTTTTGCGGCCATACCCACAGCGCCGATCAGTGAAGCCTGCATGGTGGTAACCTTGCCCGTTCCTTCAAAACGACCAAGCACGCTGGGCAGCGAGAAAATCCTGTCGGTAACCTGGAGGTACCGCGCTTGGACATCGTCCAGGTTTTTCAGCACTTGTGAGCTGATATCATCAGTTAAGGGATAGTTGGTTCCCCCATGGCGGATCAATCCCTTTCCAAACCGGTTGCCGCACCAGAGCTGCGTTGTGTTGATGATGACGGTCCGGAGGGCTTCGTTCACCACCTGGCCGAACTGGTAGGCGATGTCGGTGCAAAGCGCTGCCGTGTCGCCGATGTGCATGGCAATCCGTTCGAGTTCAAGGGCGATGATACGTTCTGCGGCCAGTTGTTCGGGAACATCGTATCCGGCAAGTGAGTCAATCAGGCCGGCATAGGCCAGTGCATGGCCAACCGCCGTATCACCTGCAATGCTTTCAGCCAAAACAGATTGTTTCAGTGTACCGGGTCTTTCAACAAACAACCGCTCAACCCCACGGTGCTGGTAACCCAAATGTATTTCAAGATGCAATACCAGTTCGCCATGGCAGATGAAACGAAAATGGCCCGGTTCAATGATGCCTGCATGAATGGGGCCTACGCCGACTTCATGGAGTTCGTCCCCGTCGATGGAATAGAAGGGATAATCATTCATTCCCTTTGACTGATCAGCCCTGTCGAAGGGAAACCGGATGGGTTTAAGCCAGGGATGGCCATGGAAACCGATCCCGAAATTTTCGTGGATCTCACGCTCGAACACATGAAACTGGAAATGCCTGGCAGTAAGCGCCTGCAGCGAAAGAGCGGGATCAAGGGGTTGTTCATGCGAACAGAGCAGGATGGCATGATTTTCATCAGCAGCCATGCAACAGATGAACTTGTATTTATCGGGCAGGGGAACCACGAAATAGGCCACACAATGGGTTCCCTCCTCCCCCATCAGCGAATCGAGAAACGCGGCAAAATCATCATAATTCAATACCGGGATGTCATCCAGAAGCACTTTCCCTGGGTTTGAAAACAATTCGATATACCTGTTGTCCTTCATTATTTCGGCAGTGCGTTGATGATCGATTCGATGAGTTGGCGGAATGGTGCAGGCTGAACAAAACAGATGAAAATGACCAGCCCGAATAAAAAATACTGGCTGGCCGATTGCCAGGGGTTGACCTTCTGAAGTTCATGCAAGGGTTTTTCACGCGGCTGCGAATATACGATATGCAACACCCTGGTGAGGAGCGCGTAAAGCACAAAACACAACAGCAAAGCTGTGACTGCGAGCAGCAGGTAATCCCGGGAACTTACCATGGCCTTCATCAGGTAGAGTTCGGAGATGAACATCCCCGACGGCGGGATGGCCGTGATGCAGAGAAAGCCAAGAAGCAAGGCTGTCGCCCCGGCCGGGTAAAGGGCCATGTAGTTGCCCGATTCGTCGAGTTTGTAAGTTCCCATAACCTTGTATGATTGCCCCATCTGGTAAAACAACCCGGCTTTGGTAAAAGAATGCAGCACGATGTGGAGGATGGCTGCATAGTAACCGAAGCCCCCCACTCCGAGGGCAATGGCGACAATTCCCATATTTTCAAGGCTGGAATAGGCCAGCATGCGTTTGTTGTGTTTGGCTTTGAGCATGTATCCGGCAGATACGAGCAGTGACAACACCCCCGACAGGATCAGCACATGGTTCATGAAAGGGAGGATGGTCGTGGCAGAGAAGAGAGCGTAAATGCGGAAAATGGCAAGAAAACCTACGTTCATCAGGGTGGTGGAGATGAATGCACTGATTGGAGGGGGAGATACGGTATGGGCATCCACCGTGACGGTATGCATCGGGAAAAGCCCCATCTTGGTGCTGTAACCCACCAGGACAAAAACAAAGGCGATTTTCAGGTAGAGAGGGTTGGCCATCCGCGCAATTTCGGTGATGCTGTCGAACGAGAGGTGCAGCAACCGTGCGTCATGCACCGTGAACCCGAGGAACAGGATGCCGAGATAAGCCAGGGCAATGCCGATAGAACAAACAAAGACATATTTCCAGGTCGCCTCCAGCGCCATGGGGGTGCGGTCGTGGTAGATGAGCGCAGCTACTGCCAGGGTAGTCGCCTCAACAAAGATCCACACGGTGGTCATCCCGTTTGCGATGTAGGCTCCCGACATGGCAGCCACGAGGGCGATGAGCGCCCCGTGATAGATGGCATATACCCGAGGCTTTGCATCCTTTACATAGATAAACCCGTGAAACACCGTGGTAATGGTCAGGATAGATAGAATGGAGAGCAATAAGACACCCAGCGGGTCGAAAGTGAAATAATCAAGGACCGTTTCTCCGAGGTGCAGCCAGCAATAGCCCGAAAACAGAATGTGAATGGTCACATACAGTACGGTAAGTATCCTTGCCAGTTGCTTGTTGTGAACCAGCCCGACCACAACCCCAATCAGCAGCGAAATCCCGAAAAACCCAACCAGTATATATTCAGCCTCCGCCATCTTTCAATTTTGAATTTTGCTATTTGGTATTTGAATTTTGCATTTCAATCATCCTTCAGCATCGTCAGTTCGTGTGCACTTTGTTTCAACCGCATGACAAATATTCCAAGGATCAGCACACTGACAAAGATATCGAGCAGGATGCCGATGTTGATCAGCATGGGCATCTCGCTGCCGATGGCCATGGAAAGCAACAGGACGGCATTCTCAATTACCAGGAAACCGACGAGGTGCGAAAATATCTTTTTGTGCGAAATGATCATGAACAGTCCGGTATACACCGCAAAAAAAGCCACGATAAAATATATCATGGTAGAAGGGGTTGTGTTCATGGAAAAGGAGACCACGATGCTCAGCAAAAGTCCTGCGGTGACAAAAATCAGGGAATAAAAACCCGGCATCGCTTTGTCGTGTACACGTGCCTCCCCGGTTCTGCTGATGATCCTGAACAGAAGGTATGGCACCACGATTACTTTGAATACCAGCGTTTCCAATGCGACGAAGATCAGGGTAGCCAGGGTGATGGCATGAAGTTCAAGGAATGACAAGGCGAAGAGCAGCACACCCTGGAAGCCGATCAGCCCGGCATAGATCGGGAAACGCTCCGTCATGCTGAGATAGATCAGCGTGATGGCGAAGACGATGACAAGCAGGATATTCATCTACCCGATCATTTTAAAGGTGATCAACAGCACCAGGATAAAGGCCACCAGGGCGATTGAACTCAGCGTAACGATAAACTGGGGGTTCCTGATAAGTTTTTTCCGCGCCCTGAAAGATTCCATCAATCCGATCAATGCCGCAAACACCACCTGTACCAAAAAATAGACCCCGACCTGCAACACCATCATCCATCCTGCTCCGCTGTGATTCATCATTCCCTTTTCCCCGGTCATCAACCATTTCTCACCATTCACCAGGATTTGTCCTGCATCCACGGGTACTAAAAAGTTGGCGATCAGCAGTCCGTACATGGCAAATTTCAATGCTGTGCCAATTTGAACCAGCGCCAGGTCGAACCCGCTGTGGTCAAGAATCATCACCTCATGGATCATGGTCAGTTCAAGGTGCGTTTTCGGATCGTCAACCGGCATGCGACTGTTTTCGATCATGGCAATCTGGACCAGCAGGTAAACCGCGATAAACCCGATGATGAACGAATTATGGCCGGTAAACTGAAACGATTCAAAGATCTGCTGCATGGAGGTATGCCCGGTGAGCAACGCCAGGGTGCCAAACAGGATGAAGAAAGCCGGCTCAACCAGCATGGAGTAAAGTGCTTCGCGGTTGGCCCCCATCCCTTCAAAACTGCTCCCGGTATCCAGCGCACCCAGGATAAAGAGGAATTTCCCAAGGGCAAGGAGGTAGGCAAAGAGCACGAAGTCGCCGTCAAAACCAAAGTACGAAGGCATTCCCGGAAAGGGCAGCAGCATCAGGGCACAAATAACCGTACTCAAATAGATGGCAGGCGCCATACGAAAGATAAAGCTCGTGGTGGTGCTGAAAACGCTTCCCTTTCGCAGGAGAAGCAGGATGTTTTTCCAGGGTTGCAGGATACCGGGCCCTTTCCGCCCGCTGGCAATACTTTTCACGCGGAGGATGATCCCGGGGAAAAAGAGTGCGGTAACGATGGCCAGGAGAAATCCCATTACAACAGGTTCAGGTAAAGTAAGACAAAAATGATCAGCATGAAGACGAAGGCATACAAAATATAATGCTGGATATTCCCGGTTTGCAGCCTTGCAATTTTTTTCAATGCCAGCATGGAATAATCGGTAATCCTGCCAAGCGCCGTACGGAAAACATCCAGCGGACGCAATGCATAGGAGCGCCTGCCGGGAAAGATATCATCTTCGTGAATTTCGATGTAATCAACTTTTTTGGTAATAACCGGGTTTGCCAGTTCGGCAAAATTCGCGGCATAGGAAGTCGCTGTGTATTGTTGACGGGCAGTTCCGGCAGTGTAGCCACAACCCCAGGTAGGACCATAGGCGATTTTTTCCGGTTTCAGCACCCGGTTCCTGACCAGGAAGATGGCGGCGGCAACCAGGATCAGGATGACGCCCATGAGACTGATCTTTGAAAGTGCATGAATGAGCGGGACGACGACAGGGGCCGGGTCCACCTGGAATTGCACTCCGATCATGCCCATCAGGGGAGCCAGGAACAACATGGGGACCAACCCGATAAGCAGGATCATGGCAGCGATCAATAACTTCGGGAACAACATCCCTGGGGTAATGGCATTTTCGCCGACATGTATCGCTGACCTTTGCGAGCCTAAAAATGTGAGTCCGAAAGCTTTTGAAAAGCCAAAGAGGGCAAACCCGCCAATGAGGGCAAGGGCCATGATGGTCATCATCATCGACATGGTCTGGAACACCAATCCTGACTGCATGCCGGCAAAGAGTCCGTAGTAGATCAGGATTTCCGAGATAAACCCGTTAAGCGGAGGCAGTGCGCAGATAGCCATCGACCCGAAGAGGAACAACGCTGCCGTGCGAGGCATCTTGTGAATCAAACCACCCAATTGTTCAATGTTACGGGAATGCGTTGCCTGGTAAACCGAACCGGCGGCATAGAAAAGCAATGACTTGAAGAGAGAATGGTTGAGCACATGAAACAACCCTCCGCCAAATCCAAGGATCATCAGCGCCGGGTTGTGCGCTCCCATCCCAAGGGTCCCCAAACCCAGGCCCATGCCGATAATCCCGACGTTTTCGATCGTCGAATAGGCCAGGAGTTTTTTCAGGTCGGTTTGCACGATCGACATCATGATCCCGTACAACCCCGTAAGGGAGGCGATGATCATCATGATGATGCCGATGGTATAGGCATCCGATTGAATAAAGGTGAGGAGGCGGACGATGCCGAAGATCCCCATCTTGATCATCACGCCCGACATCACACCCGATACATGCGAAGGGGCGGCAGGATGCGCCTCGGGAAGCCAGGTGTGGAAAGGTACGAACCCTGCTTTCACGGCAAACCCGGCAAAGAAAAGGAAAAAAAGCGGGGCGTTGGCATGGCTGGCAAAGTAGAGCTGCAATCCTTCAAAACCAAATTGCCCGGTAGCTGCTTCGGCCAGCAGGAAGCCGATGATCAGCAGGACCAGTCCCACATGCATCTGGATAAGATAGTTGACGGCCGTTTTGAGGGTCGTCCGTTTTTCAGCCTCGAAAAGGATCAGCATGAACGATGAAACGGCCATCAGTTCCCATGCAATCAGGAAGGCAGTGCCATCGCGCAGCATCAGCACGCACAGCATGGAGAGGTGCAGCCAGACATAGCTGAAATAATGCAGGGCAAACTGTGCGTGGGTTTTGGTTGTCCTGTACGAACGGAGATAACCGTTTGAGTACAGCAACCCGGTGAGAACGGTAAAATTGGTGATTAAAATAAAAAAAGCGCTCAGGCTGTCAAGGGTAAAAACAATCGTACCCAGAAAACTGCCGGCAATAAAGGTTTGCGGCACACCGGCAGGATGAAGCAACGCCACTGACGCCGGAACCGATGTAAGCAGGATGATGCATGCCGTAACTGCAAGGGTATAAATGTAGCGCGCCCCGGGAGGCACAACCAGGATGAAAAACGAGAGGATAACCGGTGCGAGAATGGCAAAGTTTTCCATAGGAAAGTGCAAAGTAAAGGATTTTCGCGATACGTGGGGAAAAAACGTGACACGTGACACGTGACACGTGACGGGTAACGATGTAAAAAGCCGGAAACCCTCTATTTGGGATTCCGGCTTTTGTGACCCCTCCCGCTGGCCCTCTCCTTTTTTGGGGAGAGGGTTTTTCCCTCCCCCGTGGGGGAGGGTCATGGGAGGGGGTCTCCCTCTGGAGGGAGAATCAGGGAGGGGTTACCTCGTCTTCACCAACTTAATGGTTTCAACATATTCATCGGCAACCACTTTTACAAAGTAGAGGCCAACGGGAATGTTGGAGAAGTGGAATTCATGGCTCTTTTCGCCGATCATCTGTTCTGTCAGTACCTTTTCACCGGTCATGGAGTAGACTTCAACCTTCACTGAACCATAAACTTTTTCGCCCTTTTGCACAAGGGTGAAGTTGCCGCTGGTCGGGTTCGGGTAGAGCGTGAAATAAGCATGGGAAAGGTTCAGCTGAGGTCCATCCTGTCCGGTCGCTGCAGCAGTGATCGGAACGTTAGGATTGATGCAGTAAACCGTGGAAATGTAACCATGCATGTAGGCATTGTAGGCAACATGCGTTCCCGGTTCAAACAGGATGTTGTGGCCTGCGATAAAAGTGGCATTGCCATTGGGCGCTGAAACGATGAAGGTAGTAATTCCGCCGGCTACCGTGATGGTAGTGGAGGCATTGTAACAAACCGTACCGGATACAGTTCCTGTCACGGAGGTGTTGGCGCAAACTGGTAATGTTTGTCCGACGGTCCAGCTTCCGCTCTTCAGGCATCCATTCGCATCAGTTACCGTTACCACGTAAACACCCGGTGCCAGGGCACTGAGATCCTCGGTGGTGGCACTGTTGCTCCACAAATAGGTGTCGGCACCGGTTCCCCCGGTCACACTCAGGTTGATGCTGCCATCGCCGCCTGTCGGGCAGCTTGCATTAGTAATGGTTGCAGAAAGGGCAATTGCGGCAGGCTGGACAACTGTCCAGCTCCCTGTCGCGCTGGAACTGGTTGCATCAGTCACCGTTACGGAATAGGCTCCGGCGGTTAAACCCATGAGGCTTGCAGTAGTCGCTCCATTGCTCCATGCATAGGTATAAGGGGTCGTACCGCCGGTCGTGATCGTCGTGATCGAACCATTGGAACCACCGTTGCAGGGTAAATTGGTTACCGATCCGGTGAGGGAGAGTGATGACTGGAAAGAAACCGTAACTGTTTTTGTCCGTATGCAACCGGTTGCAGTTGCGATAGAAGAGGCCGTGTAGGTTCTCGTAACCGTTGGTTTTGAATAAACAGTTGCCAGGGGTTCT
>CAIKNA010000334.1 GCA_903828645.1 uncultured Bacteroidales bacterium | reverse complement strand
GCAGACAAGCAGAACTGAAAATTATTGAACTGAATACCAACCTGGAACAAACTGTCTATAGGAGAACTGCACAGTATCAGGAGGCCTTGAGCAGGTTGGAAAAGATTGCCGACCGTGTCCCCGGCGTTGTTTACCAGTACCGCTTGAACCCCGATGGTTCCTCCTGTTTCCCATTTGCCAGTGAAGGCATCCGCGACATTTACCGGGTAAGCCCCGATGAAGTAATTCATGATGCTTCCGCCGTATTTACAAGGCTTCATCCCGACGATTTCGATGGTGTGGTTGCCTCAATTCAGGCATCAGCAAAAGACCACTCCCTTTGGAAACATGAGTATCGGGTTAAGTTCAAGGATGGCACGGTGCGTTGGTTATCTGGCAATGCCATGCCGATTACCGAAGCAGATGGCACCATACTATGGCACGGTTATATTTCGGATATTACCGAGAGCAAACGTACGAATGATGAGCTGAAGGAGAGTGAGAAAAGGTTTTCGTTGTTTATGGATTATTTGCCGGCCATTGTGTTCTTAAAAGACCATGAAGGCCGTACAATGTTTGTTAACAAGTATCTGGATGAAACCTTTGGCGCTTCACAGTGGATAGGTAAAACCATGATAGAAGTTTTTCCGAATGAATTTGGCGAAAAAATGATGGCTGATGATCAGTATTCGATAGAGTTGGGTTATACTAAATTTGAAGAAAGCATTACAAATTCCGATGGAAAAATACGCCATTACGAAACGCAAAAGTTTGTGATACCACGATTGGGCGAGGATCTATTGCTTGGAGGTATTTCTTTAGATATTACCGAACGTAAAGAAATGGAAGTCGCCCTTGCGCGGCAAAGTGCTGCCTTCGAATCATTTGCACTGGCCATTATTATTACCGATATCAAAGGCAGTATCCAGTGGGCAAATTCTGCTTTCACCCTGCTCACAGGGTATCCGGCTGACGAGGCCATTGGGAAAACACCGGGTGTACTGGTGAAATCAGGGATGCAGGATAAGGATTTTTACAAGAGATTCTGGGATACGTTACTCAATAAAGAAGTTTGGACCGGTGAACTGATCAACCGCAGGAAAGACGGCAGTCTTTATTATGAAGAACAAACCATTACGCCTGTTTTGGATTCGCTGGGTAATATTACCAGCTTTATCGCCATCAAAATCGATATCACCGAACGAAAAAAACTTTTCCAGCAACTTGCCACTGAAAAGCGGAGACTGGCTGATATTATCAAAGGAACGAACGCCGGAACCTGGGAATGGAATATCCAAACCGGGGAGACCATATTTAATGAACAGTGGGCAGAAATGCTTGGCTATATGTTGGATGAAATCTCTCCGGTGAGTATCGAAACCTGGAAAAAATTGGCACATCCGGACGATTTGAAGATATCGGATGAATTATTGGTGAAGCATTTTATTGGTGAATTGTCTTATTATTCAGTTGAGTTAAGAATGTGACATAAAAATGGCGAGTGGATATGGGTTCTGGACAGAGGAAGAGTGCATGAATGGGACAAAGACGGCAAGCCTTTTCTCATGTCGGGGACACATCTGGATATTACGGAACAGAAACGGATTGAAAATGCCTTGATTTTAGCAAAAAACGAAGCAGAGAAAGCAAATCAGGCCAAAAGTGAATTTCTTTCGCGCATGAGTCACGAACTGCGCACGCCCATGAATTCGATCCTTGGGTTTGCCCAGTTATTGGACATGGAAGAACTCAATCCAAAACAAAAGAAAAAGGTTAGCAATATTTTAAACGGAGGAAAGCATCTTCTCAATCTGATCAACGAGGTTTTAGACATTTCAGGCATCGAAGCAGGCCGGGTTTCACTTTCATTTGTTCCCGTGCAGTTAGGAAGAATGATCGGGGAAGCAATAGACACCCTTCATCCAGCCGCCCGGGCAATGCACGTGAAATTTGAATTGGTAAATCCGGATCATGACCTGCTTTTTGTCAAAGCCGACCCTTATCGCTTAAGGCAGGTACTGCTTAATTTGATCAGCAACGCCATAAAATACAACCGTAAAGGTGGTACAGTCAAGATCAAAACCGAATTACAAAATGTAATAGAGTCGGCAATTACTTTGGTGCGAATTTCGGTGAGCGACACAGGCCCCGGAATTAATCCTGAATTGATCGAAAAACTTTTTATGCCGTTCGAACGGATCGGAGCCGAGAGGTCCGGCATTGAAGGAACGGGACTCGGGCTCATGGTGGTTAAGGGACTGATGGACGCCATGGGCGGACATGTCGGGGTTGAAAGTGTGCCGGGGGAGGGAAGTACCTTCTGGATTGAACTGCCGCATGTCGCAGATCAGGAAACAGAAGCTGGGCAAACCGAACACAGATCATTACCACATACGATGATAAATGAAAAATCCGGAACCATCCTCTACATCGAAGACAATGCCTCCAACACCGAATTGGTGGAGCAAATCCTGCTCGAACACCGGCCATCCATTCATTTTGTGAGTAGTACTAAAGGAGCGCAGACTGTTCCACTGTCCATGGAATATGCACCAGAGTTAATTCTTCTTGATCTCGATTTACCGGATATGCAGGGTATTGAAGTGATCAGGCTTCTGCAGGCTGAAGAAAAAACAAAGGAAATTCCGGTTGTGGTTGTCAGCGCCGATGCGATGGCTCACCAGATTGAAAAGTTGGTGAAAGCAGGGGCCAAAGATTATTTAACCAAACCGCTTGATATCATGGCTTTTCTGCTGGTGGTGGATGATTGGGTGGGGAGTGCGAAGTAACTCCCTGCTTTTTACAAATTTTAATACTACTGTAACCAATAAAAACCAATTCACATGAAGACCAGAAAACCAGCATCCGCTGAACCGGGAACAAAGAAAGCGCCTGTAAATACCGATAGCGGTCAATTTCCCATCGTAGGTATCGGCGCTTCTGCTGGGGGGCTCGAAGCATTGGAACAGTTTTTCGGGAATATGCCCAAAGAGAGCGGCATGGCCTTCGTGGTGATTCAGCACCTCGACCCAAACCATGTTGGCATAATGCCGGAGTTGCTGCAACGCATTACCCCCATGAAGGTGCATCAGGCAAGCGACCGGCTTAAAGTGAAACCCAACTGCGTGTATGTCATCCCTCCCAACAAAAGCATGTCGCTGCTCAATGGTTCGCTGCATCTGTTCGATCCGGTCGAATCGCGCGGCTTGCGGCTGCCCATTGATATTTTCTTCCGTTCATTAGCCGTTGACATGGAGGAAAAGAGCATCGGGATCATCCTCTCGGGCATGGGTTCCGACGGCACCCTTGGGCTGAAGG
>CAIKNA010000333.1 GCA_903828645.1 uncultured Bacteroidales bacterium | reverse complement strand
CTGATTGAAAAGTACAGGGTCCCCCGGGACAGGTATGAATTCCAGATGCTTTACGGTGTTACCCCAGATCTGCGGAAATCGATTGTTGACAAGGGACATCACATGAGGGTATACGTGCCGTTTGGGATAGAGTGGTTCGGTTATTCAACCCGCCGCCTGAAGGAAAACCCCAAAATGGCGACGCATATTATCAAAGCGCTGTTTGTCAGGGGGTGATGCTTCGCACACCCGCGGGGGAGATACCGGGTGAGGGGCAAGGCTATTTGAAGGCCTTTTCCAGCATCCCGTCGCCGCTCAGTTTCAACCGGTCGAAATACCCGGGCGCAGGTTTTCCCATAAGTTTATCCACATAGATCTTTGCCAGGTACTGGCCCAGCATGAAGCCCTGCCCACGCAACCCGAGAAAGAGACCGAGTTCGGGGTCGATGATCATCCGGGGTTCTACATAATAGCCGGCCCATACCGCCTGGAACCCGACCGATGAGAGTTCGGGAATCCAGTTTGTAAATATCTCTGACGCAATTTCAACAAAATCCTGCGAGTTGATCTTAATGTTTTTATCCGCTTCCATCGATTCGATGGCCGGGGAGGCACAACCAATGATCTGTCCTGTTTCTGCAAGCTGCTGGCCGTAAACTGCCGTGAATCCTTTATACCTGCGGCGGTCGATGAGCATTGGCAGGGGTGCCCCGTCCTTGCCCAGCATCGGCAGGCGGCGGGTGATAAAGGCCTGGTGTTTTACCGGGAAGAGTCCGGTTTCGATGTTCAGCTGGCTGGCAAATTTCTCGCCTTCAGGGCCCAGTGCATTGATGAATATCTCCGTCTCGTATTCGATGTACCTGCGCTGATGATCCTGAACGAGGATGGTAAAGAGGCCGTTCACCTTGTTCACATCGATCAGTTTGCAGTCCTCCTCCACCCTTCCGCCTTTGTCGATCCCCATCCTGCGGATCAGGTCGATGACGCGACCGGGAGTAGCCTGCCAGCAATCGCGGGTGATCAATGCCGACTGATACGTACCGATGCCGGGGTTGATGCGCGGGGAGATCTCCCTCGCAAAATCTTTGGGTTCGACCATATAGGCATCCGACCACGACATCGATTCAACCAATGCCCTGTACATGGCCTCGTCGTGGGCAAAGGTAACATAGAGGTTTGGCCGGTAGTCGATGTTGTGGATTTTCTGGAGATCTTTGAAGATCTCATGGTTATGCGTTGCAATGTCTGACAATTCGGGCAGCGAGAAATTCGGACGGCCTCCGGCAATGTTGCGCCACGAGGCTCCGCGACCGTAATTGAGCAGCACCGGTTCCATGCCTGCCTCACCAAGGTAGCGGAAAAGCGCACTTCCGCCGATACCTCCGCCAGCTACAAGCGACTTTACTTTTATCCTTGGGGGTTTCTGCCCGTTTACGCTGGTGATCACCGTTTCATGAACCGACCGGGGGTAGAGTTCTCCCATGGCCACCTGGTTTGACAAGGGACCCCGGGGGGTGGGTTCGCCAACAATGGAGATGCCCGATCCCTGGAGTGTCGTTTTCAACCTCTTGATGCAACGCTTGCCCCGGCAGGCACCCATCCCAAGACGGGTGGTATGCTTTACTTCATCAACGGAGATGAATTTACGGTCGCCGATGGCTTCGAGGACCTCGTCAAGGGTCACATCGTCGCAATGGCAAACATATGTGGTCTCCCTGGGCTCCATGGCATGAGGTTTGAATTCAACCGCGTCGGGGTAATTTTCCATGACGATGAAGCCGCGCACCTTGCTGAGATCTTCCCCGTGAACATTGAGGGAGAGAACCCTGGCGATGTTGGTCTTGTTGGGCTTACGAAGTATTTTCTCAACGATGCCTTCCCCAAGTTTTTCCCCCTGGTTGTTTACCAGGTAGCAGGCCGCTTTCTCCGCCACCTCGTATTCGATGGGCAGGAAGAGCCAGTTTTTCTTAATATTATAGCCGAAGATCGCAAGGCCCGGGCATTGGTAGACGCAGTCCATGCAACCGATGCATTTCTGAAAATCGATTTCAGGCACGGTGCTGGTCGATGATTTGGTGATGGCGCCATGCGGGCAGGCAAAGGCACAGGGGTTGCAGGCAAAACCATAAAGACAGTCGATGAGCACGAAACCCTTTTCATTCATCCTTTGCGGCGATGGCAGGGCGGGTTCGGCAATCACCCGCACCGGGTGCTGCTGGGAATCAATATACTCTTTCGACAGGGAGAGGTAGTCATCATAATCGTAGCGTTCGCCCATCTCCTGCAGCACGTCAAAGGCTGCCTGTCTTCCACGGAGCACGGCGCTGGTCCCCTCCCCGATCCGGATGGCATCGCCCGCCCCGAAACAATGGCGGCCGAAAACCTCGTTGCCCTTGATAAGCAGCTGGTCATCCTGAACAAGTCCGGTGCAAATGTTGATGGCATCGATGCCGTCGATCACCTTCTCTGTTCCCGGGATCGGTTTGAAATCCCTGCATTCGGCCACCACGGCACCGATGATACCATCGTGATGTTCGTTGGGTATGGCCTTCAGCAGGATATGGGAAGTAAGGATCGGGATTCCGAGGCGCCTCACGCGGTTGGCCTGGACCGGGAACCCGCCTTCGCCCGGCATGGCTTCGAGGATGGCTTTTACTTTTGCCCCGGCCTGCATGAGCTGGTATGAAGTGAGGTAACCGATGTTGCCTGCCCCAACGGTCAGGATGTTTTTTCCCAGCAAGGTAAGTTCCTGGTTCATCATCTTCTGAACCACGGCAGCGGTAAATACCCCCGGGAGGTCGTCGTTCTCAAAAGCGGGCATAAAGGGAACCGCGCCTGTGGCCACGATCATGTAATTTGCATCGACGAAATAAATTTCTTCGGTGCGGATATTTTTCAAGGCGATGCGCCCTCCTTCGAGAATATCCCACACCGTCGAATTCAGGAAAATACCCTCGTGGTTGTCGCCGGCAAGTGTTTTGGCAATATCAAACCCGCGCATGCCCCCGAATTTCTGCACCTTCTCAAAGAAGAAAAACTGGTGGGTCTGCATCAGGAACTGTCCGCCGATCTTGTCGTTGTTGTCAAGGACGATGTTGGGAACCTGGTGCCTGTTAAGCTCCTCGCGCGCGGCCAGCCCGGCAGGTCCCGCCCCGATGATGGCAACAGTTGTTTTATACACCTTCAGCGGTGTCTCCTTCATTACAGGAACGGCATAAGGGGTATAATCATGCGGAATCTCCTTCACCTCCTTTACGCCATCAATGCAGGTGATGCAGATGCGCTTGATCTGCCCGTCGACCAGCATTTCACAGGCACCGCATTTTCCGATGCCGCATTCGAGGCTCCGCTCGCGGTTGCTGAGGCTGTGGCTGTGTACAGGATGCCCGGCCTGGTGCAGGGCCGCTGCGATTGTGAATCCTTTATCGCCGACAACCTCCTGTCCTTCAAATAAAAAGGTGGATTGCTGGCACGCGGGTATTTCGAGTACGGGGTGTTTCGTGATCTTATACATGGCAGAACGGGTTTTGAAACGACAAAATTACATATTTTCCCATTCCAAAAATATTTCAGTTGTTAATCAATTCACAAATCACAGGTTGATATAAAACCCCAGCGATATCAGGTTCTCAACCCTGATCTTTTTGCTGATCTCCTCTTCATAATTCAGCCGGGTTTGTATGCTTGTCTTCAGAAATTTATTGATCCTGATCCCGATGAGGTTCTTCAGCCCCAGGTCGGCAGGCTTCCGGAAATTCTTAAAGACCAGCAGGTCACAATTCCAGTGAACCCGTTTCAGAAGATCCCTGTCGATGAGGAGATGAAGGCTGAGACCATATTCGAAAAGAGTGCTTTTCTCCCTGGGAACGCCGTAAAATTCGGGGATATCCGGTTGGTTGAATACCTCCCTGTTGCGAATCCAGGTGAATTTACCGGCCGATACCCCCAGGCTGAGGTTCCCCTGACCGGGGAAGGCCAGGCCTAAACCAATTGAAAAGGTCCAGACCAGGGGGGTCAGGAAGGAACCGCAGAGGACTCTCCGAACGGTTCCCGACGGGTCGGGCACATAATTCCAGGAATTGAACATGCGCGTGGTAAGGTTTGAGAAAACAGTAAAGCTGAGATTTTTCGTTATTCCAACCTCCAGCCGGCTATCCAGGGTATTTTCGTCGGGATGGAACCTTGAAATGCTGTCAAAAAAATACTGGATTCCCAGGTCATGTACAAAGGTATTGCTGAATCTGACATGCCTGCAGCTGATAATCTGCGCATGGAATTTCAGGTGCTGGAACAATGAAACGACATCGATGTTATCACCCTGTCGCCCGTTCAAAAAGAGCAGCGTGGTTCCTGAAAGCGAATATTCCATCTCCCCGGTCAACCGGAACCGTACCGGGGAGATGCCCGGACCTGCAACATTTGCAAAGTTGTATAACAAGGCGGTGTCTTTCCATACCAGGATCTGCCCGGCCCCGTTCACTGAGAGAAACCAGGCACAAAGCAAAAACAATCCCCTCCTCTTTTCTGAAATTTGCACCGGCTGATTGTTTAATAAGGTCCATTCCTTTCATGGTTGCTTTGAAAATAATGAACCTGTCTACTTGATTTCCAGTTTCTGTTCCTTCGTCAGGTTCCAGCTTTTCTGCATATCGGCGTTGAGCCATATCAGCCGGATCCTGGCTGTTTTATTCTGTTTTACCGCATCAGCCAAATCGAAAAGCCGCGCGTTATAGGTACCGAGGAATTTTGCCCAGGTAACGACGATGGTAAAATCAGGATGCATGAGTGTATCCTGCCCCGGACCAGCCGCAATCGGGTGGATGTGGTCAAGGATATCCCCAAGTTGAATTCCGCCGGTTCCCTGGTAAACGGAATCGGGGCTCAGCCCTTTGATCACTTCAAATCCCGACCACTGGCATTTTGTGGTATCGCGCTGAAGCGGCAATCCCCTGCGATCAAAAATCATATGGCTGAAAAGGTGTTTCCTGTATGCTGAATTCCTGAGGCTCCGGCAATAAGAGAGGGAGTCGTTGAAAATGAACTGGTCCCTGCGGGGATAATGGTGCCTTTCGAGAAATGATGTGAGATTCGAGGGAGTGACTTCTTTGGGATCTGTGATGCCGTACCTCCACTTCACCAAGGTGATGCAACTGGCAAGGCTCAGGAAAAGCAGGCAAAAAATGGCATGTTTTGTTTTCATCTCCGGGATTTTTTTAAGAACTGTTTTTATGAAAAGATTAGATTGACCGCTGAGACGCAAAGGAGGGCGTGGAAACATTCTCCCTCCCTGGTTTTTGCGTCCCGGCGGTCGGGAAACCGGTTTACTTAAAGGTAATTGTCAGCAGATCGCCATTCGCGGCAACGGGGTATGCTCCCTGGGGAACAGTACAGTCAGGGTCGGCCCCAAGTCTGGACAGCACAGCGGGATCAAAAGTGAGCGGACCGTCGAGGTTAAATTTCCCGTCTGAAAAATATTTCAGCCAGGTTTCGCGGTTCATCCCTTTTCCCCGTGAAACGGTGAGCTGGATGATCTTGTTTTTTACCAGGACCATTTCACCGGAAATTTCACCCGGTCCGGGCTCCATCCCTTCGAGCCAGATGTGACAGCAACCTCCCTTTTCTCTTGGAAGGCACGATTTAGTCGCCCCGTCCCAGTAAGACTTTGCCGAGAAGACGATGTGCACCGGCAGCATCAGGGTCGGGGTGAGTTTTGTTGAAAAACCGCTGATGGCCAGCAGGAGGCCCATTAAAAGAAAAGCGGCACGATAATTTGTTTTCATGACATCTGAATTTTGATATTTCCCGGTCGTATCTGCCGGCGGCCGGATCCGGTTTGTTGCAATGTTTTGGAAGTGCAACACGCTACCTGAAAAAACGCCGATCCCCGGCTTTTTTTCTGAATCAAACTAGTCCATCTCCAATCCTCCCGAAATTATCTTGTTTACCTGCTTAATCGGGAAAGGAGGCAAAAGGTGAACCGCCGAAACGCACTTTTTTTTGAAAAGTCATAAAAAAAATTATAATCAGATATAAATCATTATTTTACATTTTATGCTTGGAAATTGTCTGAAAAATTTTTACTATCTTTGCAGCGAATTTCAAATAGGGATAACATCGAGAGGAAAAACATGGAAAAAGCGAAGATTTTGTTTGTTGCGCAGGAGATCACGCCATATCTGAAAGAAAGCCCGATGGGAACTATTGGCCGTTATCTGCCGCAGGGAATACAGGAGAAGGGCAGGGAAATCCGAACCTTCATGCCCCGATACGGCAGCATCAACGAACGCCGGAATCAGCTTCATGAGGTGATCCGTTTATCGGGCATGAACCTGATCATCGACGATACCGATCACCCGCTGATCATCAAGGTGGCTTCCATACAGCAGGCCCGCATGCAGATTTATTTCATTGACAATGAAGATTATTTCCAGCGGAAATATACGCTGCATGATAAAAACAACAAGTTCTTTTCCGACAATGACGAACGTGTGATCTTTTTCTCACGCGGGGTACTTGAAACCGTGAAAAAACTGGGATGGGGCCCCGATGTGGTTCACTGCCACGGATGGATGACAAGCCTGGTGCCGATCTATATTAAAAAAGCCTACTGCGACAATCCCCTCTTCAGCGACACCAAGGTAATCTATTCGATATACGACGACGATTTTGAAGAGCTCATGCATAAAGACTTCGCCGCCAAGATCAAACTTGAAGGAATTACTTCAAAGGACCTCAAACACTATAAGACGCCAAACTACGTTAGTATCATCAAGGCGGCTATCGATTTTTCGGATGGAGTGATCATCGGATCTCCAAAAATAAACCCGGAACTTGTCAGCTATCTGAAGGAGACCGACAAGCCCTACCTTGAATACCAAACCATGGAGCGCTATGTTGATGCCTACAACGATTTTTATGAAGAGATCATTGTGAACGACCCGGTAACCGTGGACTAACTGCAACTAATTAATTCGAACCGTTTGAACTCTTACCTGTCAAAACTTCCGGCTTCACTGCTGATCGGCATTTTGCTTATCCTGGCAATGTTCTCATGTAAAAAAGATCCGTATGAAATCGGGTACAGCCTCCTGCCCCCCAGCGACACACTGAATGTAAAAACAACAGATACCTGCACCGTTCAGGCATTTTCGATGAGGCAGGATTCCGTTCGCACCGATAAATGTGCCACCCTTATGATGGGATCCATCATGGATCCGATTTTCGGAAAAACGACTGCCGGTTTTTATTCGCAGCTCCTGCTTTCGGCAGAAGGGGTTGATTTCGGGACAAATCCCTCGCTCGACTCGGTGGTCCTGATGCTGAAGTACAGCAGTTATTACGGAGATACCCTTACCCGGCAAAATGTGAAGGTATATGAAATCAGTCAGGACCTGGCATACGACAGTCTCCATTATTCAAATCAACATCTTTCCACCTATCCCACGATGCTGGCTGACCAGGATTTTGTCCCCCGCATTGCCGACAGTGTGCTTGTGCGCAAAGTGAAAATCGCACCGCACCTGCGTATCAACCTCAGCAAACAATCAAACTACCTGGGTAATAAAATCCTGCAGGCGCCTGTTGATGTGCTGGCATCGAACACCCTCTTCATCAAATACATGAAAGGACTCTATGTAACTGCCAGTCCAGTGAGCAGTAAAGGAGCCCTGCTGAATTTCAACATCGCCGCAGACATCTCCAGGATCGTGGTTTATTTTCACAATCAAACAGATCCGTTAAATGATTCGCTTCATTATGACCTGCTGCTCAACCAGAGTTGTGCCCGGTTTATCCATACCGATCACAATGGCTACGTTGATGCCATCCCCGACCTGAAGAGGCAAATTCTCAACAATGATTCGACCCAGGGTACAAAAAATTTATTTTTACAGGGGATGGGCGGGGTGAAAATGAAATTAAAGTTTCCTTATATCAAGGGGTTGGGTAAAGGGAAAACAGTTGCCATCAACGATGCGGTTCTTCAACTCAAAAACATGGATCCCGACACCACGCTGCAACCTCCTCCCACCCTTACCATCATCAGGCAGGACAGCGCCAACAGGGTGGGATACCTGGTTGATGACAACGAGGGTGCCGCCTATTTCGGGGGTACATATGACAAAACAACCAGGTCCTATTTCTTCCGGATCACACAGCACCTGCAAAAAGTCATCCAAAACGCCTACTCAACGCACTTTCAACTTTACATGATGGTAACGTCGCCTGTATTAACTTCCTATTCGGCTAACCGGATCATGCTTTACGGAACAAAACCAACTGTGCCGGGAGATAACGCCAGCCGTTTACAGCTGAAAATAACTTACACGATCCTGAACCCGTAAAGATTGTACCAGTTTTCGACACCGGTATCCTGATTTTATGTTAACTTAACCGTAACTTTTAAACAGTTAAAAAAATGTGTGGAATTGTCGCTTATATCGGCCCCCGTCCTGCTTACCCCATCCTGATGAAGGGGTTGCACCGCCTTGAATATCGCGGATACGACAGCGCGGGAATCTGCCTGTTGAACAATGACATCCGTGTTTTCAAATGCAAAGGAAAAGTTTCCGACCTTGAAGCATTTGTTGAAGGCAAGGATATTTCGGGAAACATCGGCATGGCCCATACCCGGTGGGCCACCCACGGGGAACCCAATACCATCAATGCCCATCCGCATTTTTCGCAGAACAAAACCATCGCCCTGATTCACAACGGCATCATCGAAAACTATTCGGTGTTGCGCAGTGAGTTGAAAAACAGGGGATATTGCTTTAGCAGTGATACGGATACCGAAGTGCTGGTGCACCTCATCGAAGATATCATGATCAACGAGAAGGTTGCGATCGAGGATGCCGTGCGTATCGCACTGAACCAGGTGATTGGCGCGTATGCCATCGTGATCCTGGCCAAAGATTTTCCCGACAAGATCATTGCCGCCCGCAAGGGAAGCCCGATGGTGATCGGTATTGGCAAAGGGGAATTTTTTGTAGCCTCGGATGCAACGCCGCTGATTGAGTACACCGACAATGTGGTTTACCTGAACGACGAGGAAATTGCCATCATAGAACGTGACAAAGATTTAAAGATCAAGACGATCGGAAACCAGAGCCATACCCCTTATATTGAAAAACTCGCGCTGAGCCTGAATGAAATAGAAAAGGGGGGCTTCCAGCATTTCATGCTGAAGGAGATCTACGAACAGCCCCGTTCCATCACCGATTCCATGCGTGGCCGCCTGCATACCGACCATGGCATTGTGACCCTGGGAGGTATCCGTGATTATGAACAGAAAATACTGAACGCCAAACGGATCATCATCACTGCCTGCGGGACCTCTTGGCATGCCGGCCTTTTTGGGGAGTACTTGATCGAAGACCTTGCCCGCATCCCGGTCGAGGTGGAATACTCATCGGAATTCCGCTACCGCAACCCGATCCTGAACGAGGATGATGTTGTCATTGCCATCTCGCAATCGGGTGAGACCGCCGACACCCTGGCAGCCATAGACCTGGCAAAATCCAAAGGGGCGACCGTGCTGGGAATCTGCAACGTGGTCGGCTCATCCATTGCCCGTGCCACCCACGCAGGCGTTTATACGCATGCAGGACCCGAAATCGGCGTGGCATCCACCAAGGCCTTTACCGCCCAGGTTGCGGTACTTACCCTGCTGGGATTGCTCCTGGCCCAGAAAAAAGGGACTCTTCCAATCTCAAAGTTCCAGAAAATCCTGCTGGAACTCGACTCGATTCCTGCCAAAGTGGAGCGGATCCTCAAATTAAATGACGAGATCAGGAAAATTGCGACCATTTATAAGGATGTGAAGAATTCGCTCTACCTCGGCCGCGGATATAATTTCCCGGTGGCACTGGAGGGCGCGCTGAAGCTCAAGGAGATCTCTTATATCCATGCCGAAGGTTATCCTGCCGCCGAGATGAAACATGGCCCGATCGCCCTGATCGACGAGCACATGCCGGTTGTATTCATTGCCACACGACGCGGGATCTATGAAAAAGTACTTACCAACATCGAAGAGGTAAAAGCCCGCAAGGGTAAAATCATTGCCATCGTTACAGAAGGGGACGAATCTGTAAAAAACCTTGCAGACCACTGCATTGAAATTCCGGATACGGAGGAGATGCTGATCCCGTTGCTGGCAACCATCCCGTTGCAACTGCTTTCCTATCACATCGCGGTTATGCGCAACTGCAATGTGGACCAGCCCCGGAACCTCGCCAAGTCGGTGACGGTAGAGTAGTATGTTGGGGGGGGTAAGTTGGTCGGGTTGACCACCTAAGTTTTCCTTTGATTTTGATATAAGATACTTGTCCGACATCCCCTTTTTCACGGCATTTACCTGTTGAAAAACGGGTAATTTGAAGTGAATTTTCAACCTGTGTACCTTCTCCACCCAATCGTAATCCACCGATATAAAGTCCAAAACCGTTTTTAAAAGTTCCTTCTTCAAGGTATCGGATACATCCCTTATACTGCCGAAGTAGTTTCCGAAGGTGTCAATCCAATCAAACCATCGATTTTGATTACCTATCTCCCGAAGT
>CAIKNA010000332.1 GCA_903828645.1 uncultured Bacteroidales bacterium | reverse complement strand
TACCATCACTGCATCGGGTGGATGCAGCGTGGTAACAGCCACCACTTCGGTCACCATCACCGCAGTGCCGACCGCAACGATTTCTTATGCCGGGACACCATTCTGCAAAAGTGTTGTTGGTTCCCAGCCGGTGACATTCTCAGGAACAACCGGGGGAACCTATTCAGCTGCACCGGGAGGATTAACCATTGATGCAGGAACGGGTGCCATTACGCCAAGCTCCAGCACACCAGGAACCTACACCGTAACCTATACCATCGCCGCCTCGGGCGGATGCAGCGTGGTAACAGCCACCACTTCGGTCACTATCACCGCAGTGCCGACCGCCACGATATCTTATTCCGGCACACCCTTCTGCACCTCGGTTGCAACAGCGCAGTCGGTCACCTTAAACGGCACCGGTGCTTATACCGGCGGGGTCTATTCCTCAACAGCCGGGTTGTCGATTAACTCCTCAACCGGGGCGATCACTCCATCCACCAGCACGGCAGGAACTTACACGATCACCTACACCATCCCCTCTTCGGGCGGTTGCGCGGCGGTACCGGTCACAACATCGGTCACCATTACAACATTGCCGGTTGCAACATTCAGTTACACCGGAACACCCTATTGTTCAAATGCTGCAAATCCATCCCCGACCTTCAGCGGAGGCGGGGTGGCCGGGATCTTCTCGTCAACCGCCGGGTTGAACTTTGTCAGCACCTCAACCGGGCAGGTGAACCTCTCCACCAGCACCGCCGGCACATATACCGTTACCAATACCATCACCGCCGCGGGCGGGTGCGGGCAGGTGACCTCATCAAACACAATCACCATTACGACTTTACCGACGGCGACCATTTCCTATGCCGGGACACCCTTCTGTGCTTCCGTTGCCACACCACAATCGGTCACCTTAAACGGCACCGGTGCATACACCGGCGGGACCTATTCCTCAACAGGTGGATTGACACTTAACGCATCAACCGGGGCCATCACTCCGTCAACCAGCACAGTTGGAACTTACACCGTAACCTATACCGTTCCGGCTTCAAATGGTTGTGTAGCCGTCCCGGTGACAACTTCAGTCACGATAACCGCAACACCCACGGCAATAATATCTTATTCCGGGACTCCTTTCTGCACCTCAATCAGTTCTCCACAGTCGCCAACACTATCAGGTTCCGGGGCCTACACCGGCGGGGTCTATTCATCAACAGCTGGATTGTCGATCAATTCTTCAACCGGGGCCATCACTCCTTCAACCAGCACTGCCGGTATATACACCGTAACCTATACAGTTCCGGCTTCAGGTGGTTGCGCGGCTGTACCGGTGACGACATCGGTTACTATAACCACATTACCGGTGGCAACGTTCAGCTATACGGGAACTCCTTATTGTTCCGATGCTTCAGATCCTTTGCCCACTTTCAGCGGTGGCGGGACAGCAGGAACCTTCTCATCAACCACAGGCCTGATATTTGTAAGCACCTCAACCGGGCAGGTCGACCTTAACCTGAGTACCTCGGGTACATACACGGTGACCAACACCATTGCCGCTTCAGGTGGTTGCGGCATCGTAACTGCCACAAGCCTGATCACCATAACGACATTGCCCGTGGCCACCATATCCTATCCCGGATCCCCGTTCTTCGTCGCTGAAGCACCGCAGAGTGTCGTTCAGACAGGCAATTCCGGGGGAAGTTATTCGGCCTCCCCTCCCGGGCTAACGATAAATTCATCAACCGGGTTGATCACGCCCTCCACGAGCACCCCCGGGACTTACACCGTAACCTATACGATTGCTCCGGCAGGCGGATGTGCAGCCGTAACGGCCACAACAATGGTGACCATTCTCGTTGGTGATATCATCCTGGTTTCAGGCTCCAATAATGCCGACGGCTATTACGGATCCCTTACCAATACAGCCGGAGCCTTTAGTGCAATCAACGCCCAGAACCAGACCGGGAAAACGATAACAGTCACCATTGCCAAGAGCTCGCTTGCTGAAACAGGAGCCAATGCATTAAATGCCGGATTATGGACATCAATCAATATCTATCCCACAGGAAGCAGTGTAATCATCAGTGGCAATGTTGCCGGGCCGCTCATCAACCTGAATGGTGCCGATAATGTTACCATCGACGGCAGGATCGGGGCCACAGGTGCAACACCCGACATGATCATTACCAATCCGAATACCGGAACCTCCTCAACAACCATCCAGTTCATCAATACTGCCGAAAACAATACCGTGAAATATTGCACCATCAAAGGTGCTGAAACGAGCGCAACGAAAGGGATCATCACCTATTCAACCGCATCAGCCGGCAACGGGAACGATGGAAATATAATTGATAATAACAACATCACCGGCGATGCTGCAGGCAGACCTGTCAATGCGATTTATTCCGCTGGCTCTGCTGGCTACGAAAACAGCGGCGGGATCATCAGCAACAACAATATTTATGACATCTGGCGCAATGCCTCAGGGACCAGCGGAATTCAATTCGGGGCTAGCACAACCGATATGACGATTACCAACAACAATTTTTATGAATCAACCACCATCATCCCGGCAGGTGCTTATACCTATTCCGACATCTATATCAGCAATACTTCCGGGAATAACTTTGTAATATCCGGGAATTACATGGGCGGACAGGCTGCCCAATGCGGGGGCAGTGCCCTGACTGTCAATGCCGGCGTTGCCCACCTTTTCCAGGCGATCTACCTGAATGTCGGCGCAACAACAGCATCCTCCGTACAGAATAACACCATCCGGAACTTCATCTACACCAGCAGCAGCCTCGGCCCCTGGCAGGGCATCAATGTTGCAGCAGGCGCTGTGAACATCGGCACTGTCACCGGGAATACCATCGGCTCCACCACGGGAACAGGCTCGGTTACCGTTACAGGTTCGGCCACCGGTACCAATATTTATGGTATTAATATCGCAGGTACCGGTACTGTTGATTGTGAAAATAATAAAATCGGCTCGGTTACCGCGAACAATACCTCAGCCAATGCAAGCAATATTTACGCGGTGAACAGAACCAATACCGGTATTACGATCATCAGCAACAATACGTTTGGAAGTACATCAACCCCAGGCAGCATCAATGCATCTTCTGCAAGTTCGGGCAATGCCCAGAGCGTCATCGCAGTTAACAATACCGGGACAGGAACTGTCACCATTAACGGCAATATCATTGCTAACCTTGTCAATGCGACCAGCAACGTCACCGCCGCAACGGCAGGATTGGTCAATGGGATTGTTTCGACCAACGGGACGAACACCATTTCAAACAATACCATTCATGACCTTGCCATTGCCAATGCCAACACCTCGTCGACCAATACAGCCGCTGTATGCGGTATTGCCCTGACCGGGACTACGCTGAAAACAGTTTCGGGCAATACCATCTACAACCTGTCAAACAGTTTTGCAACCTTCGCTGGAAATATAATTGGAATCTACTTTACCGGGGCCACCGGTACAAACGTGGTTTCGGGCAATTTCATCAACAGTTTGTCGGTAACCGGTTCAACTTCCGTTTCGGCCACGGTCTACGGGATCAAGATAGCCGCGGGTGCCACAAACTATTATAACAATATTATCAGTTTAGGTGGAAATACGACCACCACGATTTACGGGATGTATGAAACCGGTGCTGCAAACAACAACAATAATCTCTATTTTAATACGATATACATCTCTGGCACACCGACATCAGGGGCGTTGAACAGCTATGCTTTATATAGTGCCGTTACGACGAACACCCGCAATTTCAGGGATAATATCTTTGACAATGCACGTTCCAACAGCGGCGCAACCGGGTCACACTTCGCCATGTACATCCTTTCCACCGGCGGGACAATCACAGCCGATTTCAATGATTACCTGGCGCCGGGAACGGGTGGAATCCTTGGATATTACGGTGCAAATAAAACGGTATTGCCCATCGTCTCAGCCCAGGATGTCAACAGTATGATCAGCATCCCGGGTTTTGCAAATGCAGGCGGAACAAATGCAACCGACTATTACCCCTCTTCACAAATTCTGGCAGGGACTTTCATTATCGGGTTCCCCACGGATTATGCGGGGATCACCAGGTCGGGAACCCCCACCATCGGGGCATATGAAGGAGTACTGAATCTGAATGTCGACGTGTACAAACTTGGGGTATACCAGGCCACCTATGTCCATCTGAAAGATGCTTTTGATAAAATCAACAATGGATTCCATACCGGGGCCCTTGAAGTCAGGATCAAGGCAAATACCACCGAAACCACAACGGCAACGCTGTACCAGAGCGGGTATAACAGTGGGTCCGGAATTTCGAATTATACATCGGTGAAAATTTTCCCCACCCTATCCGGGATATCCGTGTCAGGCAACCTGGCGCTACCGCTGATTGATCTGAACGGGGCCGATAATGTCGTCATCGACGGCAGGGTAAATGCTGCCGGCACATTAAAAGACCTGGTCATCAACAACAGCAGTACCTCTGCGGCAGCAACAACCTCTACCATAAGGTTCATCAATGACGCCAGCACCGATACCATCAGGTATTGCACCATCAGGGGCTCCGAAACTTATGCCACAAGCGGGGTTATCCTCTTTTCAACAACGACGGCCGCCATCGGGAACGACAACAACCTTATTGACAATAACAACATCACCAGCAGTACCGACGCCAACAGGCCGCTGAATGCAATATACTCGGCAGGAACAACTGCAAAGGAAAATAGCGGGATCACCATCAGTAACAACAACTTTTACGACTTCCTCAACCGTGCAACGGCTTCCAATGGGATCACCCTGGCAGGATTTACCAACTCCTGTACGATATCAGGCAACAGTTTCTATGAAACCACATCATTCGTTGCTTCCGCTGCCGTAGCCTTCAACGTAATTTACATTAACAATACATCCGGCACCGGGTTCTCGGTTACCGGGAACTATATTGGAGGCAAGGCACCACTTTGCGGGGGCGCCGCATGGACCAAAACCGGGCAAAACACCGCCTTCACCGGCATCAATGTGAATGCAGCAACCGGGGGATACAGCAATGTCCAGAACAATACCATCCAGAATTTTTCATGGACAAATGCCGGTGTCGCTGCCTGGACCGGGATCAATGTTCAGGCAGGGGATGTTAATATAGGGACAACAACCGGCAATACCATCGGCTCTGCCACCGGGACAGGCTCCATAACCTATACAAGCACGACGACCGGAGCCTTCGTCTATGGCATCAACATTCCCGGTGCGGGAACGGTTGATTGCGAAAACAACATCATCGGGTCGATCACGGGTGCCAATGCATCAACCCTTGCAACCAACGTTTACGGGATCAGCAAAGCCGCGGTTGCAGGAACCACCATCATCAGCAACAATACCATCGGCAGCCTCATGCAGGCAAACAGCATCCAGGCCTCCTCGGCCAGTACCAGCAATCCACAGAGTCTCTTCGGGATTGCGAATGCAGGGACCGGAACGATCACAATCAACGGGAATACCATTGCCAATCTTAAAAACGGCACGACCAATGGAACGGCAACAACAACTGGTCTGATCAACGGCATCACCTCCTCCAACGGAACAAATACCATTTCCAACAACATCATCCACGACCTGTTCATTGCCAATGCCAACACCACGACCACCAACACGGCTTCTGTTTGCGGGATCGCGCTGACCGGTGCAACCCAGAGAACGGTAACCGGGAATACGATCTATAATTTATCGAATGGCTATACATCTTTCCTGGGATATGTCTACGGCATCTATTTCACCGGTGGCGCCGGAACCAATGACGTTTCCGGCAATACCATCTATGGACTCGGGGCAACCGGGGCTACCGCCGGCGCCGCTTTTATTACAGGGATTTATGTAACCACCGGTTTGGGGACCAACACCATTTCACGTAACTTTATTTACGGCATAACAGCGGCCACCTCCTCCACCGCCAGTATCTATGGCATCCGCATCGCTGCCGGCAGTGCCAGTTATTTCAACAATATCATTTCCCTCGGAACCAATGCCCCGGCAACTATTTATGGCATTTTTGAAACAGGAATCGCCGGCACTACCAACAACATATATTTCAATACAATATATATAGGTGGAACACCGGCAACCGCCGCCTTGAAAAGCTATGCATTATACAGCGCGGTTAATACAAATACGCGTGATTTCAGGAACAACATCCTTTATAATGCGCGGTCGAACAGCGGGTCTGCCTCAGGAAACCATTTTGCACTGTACATTGTAACGACAGCGGGTACCCTTACCGTGAACTACAATGATTACACCGCCTCCGGGACAGGTGGCATCCTTGGGTATTACGGGGCCAACAAAGGTGCATTGCCCATTGTAACCGGGCAGGATGGGGCCAGCATCACCACTGCCCCGGGCTTCATCAACCCTGGCGGCACAGCTGCAACCGATTATAAAATCAGCGTTTACCTTCTCGGGACGGTAATCACCGGCATCACCACCGACTACGGCAGTATTACGAGGGATGTTCCCCCGGGTATGGGAGCATGGGAGAAGTTCCTGAAGAAATGGAAAGGGTCTATCAGCACCAACTTTGGCACGGGTGGCAACTGGACCGACGGGATCGTTCCGTCACCCGGGGAAAATGTAATTTTTGACAACAGCCCGGTGCGCGACTGTTTCCTCGATGCCGACAGGACCATCGGTGGCCTGACAATTAACCAGTCGGTTGAGAAAATGGTCCTGAATGGATTTAAATTGTCGGTAGGCGGATCCCTTGCCCTGACCAGCGGGGGCCAGATCGATGCCAGGTCAGCCGGCTCCACCATCGCATTTTCAGGCAGCAGTCCACAGACCATCGGGGCCGGAACATTCGTGAACGACAGTGTATTTAACTTCACAATGAGCAACAGCAGCGGGGTCTCTCAAAACGGGAATACCGAAGTGAACGGCACCCTGACCCTCTCCGGCGGTATCCTGACCCTGGGTTCAGGGATCTTCGGAATCAATGGTTCCATCGCCCTTTTCAGCGGTTCGGTCACTGCAGGCGCCACCTCCACCGTCAGGATAGGCGGATCCGGGATCCAGCTGACCATTCCTGCAAACACCTTTACCGGGAACTCGCTCGGCAACTTCACCATCAACCGCGCAGCTGGCGCCGTTTTGGGGAGCAACCTCTCCGTATCTGGCGTGTTGAACCTGCAAACCGGCAATCCATCCGCAACCGTGGGCTCCCTTGAAACGGGTAGTTATGTGATCACGATGGGGGCATCCGCCACCACCACCGGGCCCGGTGATGTAAACGGGACCGTTACCCGTTCATCTTTTGCAGCGAACGTTCCGTACACGTTCGGGAATGCCTTTACGACCCTCACTTTCGGCACCGGCGGCACAATGCCCACCGGGATGGGTGTCAGGATTAATATCGGGATTGCCCCTGCGTGGAAAGCCGACGCGATCCAGCGTACCTACGACATCGTCCATACCGGCGGAAGCGGCGCAGCCGTAAGCATCCATCTCCATTATCTCGACAGCGAGTTGAACGGAAATCCCGAAGCCGACCTTTATCCCTGGGATTATGATCCGACCGCAAACCCGGTGATGCTGGATAAACTGCAGCGGACCGGTTCAAGTGCGACAGACAACTGGGTTGCAACCACTGTTCCTTCGGCAACCTATTTTGCTACCGCCTTTTCCAACCACACGTTTACCCTGGCCAAATCCATTTATGTCACATTTGCAGGGGTGAAGGGATGGCGCATGATCACCACCCCCACCCTCACCACCAGTGCCGACCTGCTCACCGGTTTTATTTCGCAGGGAGTTCCGGGATCATCCTACCCGGCGAAACAGCCGAATTTCCTCTGGTTCGACGAGACCGACACCCTCACAACCAACATGAGCTGGCGTACAAGCGTATTTACCAATAACCTGGTGAAAGGCCGCGGTTATTATTTTTATGTATTCGATTCCGTGTCAGGATC
>CAIKNA010000331.1 GCA_903828645.1 uncultured Bacteroidales bacterium | reverse complement strand
CTGCATACACCTACCACACCATTTATAACGGCGACATCTACCGGAAGTTCAACAATGCCGCTGAAACACAGATAGCCGGCATCGGTGTGAACGGCATCACCGAAAGCGGCGCCTGGGTCACACCGTTCTGCCTCAACCAGGCCGATCACCAGGGGATGTTCGCAGGGTACAAGAATATCTGGAGAAGCAGCAATGTGATCTCATATCCTGTTACCTGGACAAAAATTTCCGACAACCTCGGAGGGTCGAATGGTTCAGACATGGCTGTCGTGGAGCACTCGGCCGTCAATCCAGACATGTTCTATGCCGCCCGTTCCGACAATAAGCTGTTTCGCAGCGACAACTGCCTGGCAGACAATCCTTCGTGGTATGACCTGACATCCAGCCTGCCTGCTTCGGGCACGCCCACCGATATTCAAACCCACCCGACCGACGAAAACATTGTTTACATCACCCTTGGAAACGGGGTTTATAAATCGGTCAACAAAGGATTGTCCTGGACCAACATCACCGGGAACCTGCCCGCCATCCCGAAAAATACCATCGCTTATTACAGGAATGCCCCCGAAGGATTGTATGTTGGCACCGATGCCGGGGTTTATTACAAGGACCAGACAACGACCGGGTGGATCCCGTTCAGGACTGGCCTCCCCGTGAATGGACGGATCACCGAACTTGAAATCTATTACGACAACGACTCTGTTTCGCAGGATGCCATCAGGGCAAGCACCTATGGACGGGGGTTGTGGAGTTCCGACCTCTACCACACCACTCCCCATGCCGATTTCACCACGAAACAGACAACCGTTCCCATCGGCTGCGCGGTTAATTTTACCGACCTGTCAACCGGTGTGCCAACCTATTTCCAATGGTCATTCCAGGGTGGGAATCCCTCCACCTCCACCCTGAAAAACCCGGTGAATATTGTTTACAGCATCCCGGGAACCTATGAAGTCAGACTAAAGGCCTGGAACGAATTCGGGGCTGATTCGGTGACAAAAACAAATTACATCACGGTGAGCAGCACCCTGCTGCCTGTGGTCGACTTCACGGCAAACCAGTTTGTTCTCTGCGGTGACGATGTGGTGCGCTTCACAGACAAATCGACCAATTGTCCTTCATCCTGGCTATGGAACTTCAATCCCGCAACCATCACCTTCCTGGAAGGCACCACCCAGTTCAGCCAGAACCCGGTAGTCCAGTTCAATGACCCGGGCCCGTATGATGTGGAACTGGTAAGTGTGAATGCCGTCGGGCCGGTTAGCCTTGCAAGGCTTGATTATATCGTTAAAGACGGGTACCCGCTTCCCTTCATGGAATCGTTCGGGTCGGGAATTGACACAAAACACTGGCAGATCCAGAACCCCGACATGGGGATCACCTGGGATACCATTACGGTCGGGGGCACCCCGGCAGGATCAAAAGCCGTTTACATGGATTTCTTCGATTATGCGGTTGTGAACCGGCGCGACCAGCTGATCAGCCCGGCGCTCAATTTCAGCGGTTACAGCCTGGTCAACCTCACTTTCAGGCATGCCTACGAGCAGCGGGTGCGAAAAGATTCACTGATCATCAGGATTTCAACCGACTGCGGCACCACCTGGCAGCGCGTCTGGGGGATGGGGCCTGACGGAACCCCGGAGGTATTTGTCACCCATCCGAGCACCAACCTCGCGTTTTATCCCAAATCGGCCGATGACTGGTGCGGAGGAAGCTATGGTACCGGCTGCTATACCATTGACCTCTCCCCGTGGGCCAACCAACCGGATATCAAACTGATGTTTGAAGCCTACAACCGTTATGGGAACAATCTTTTCCTGAATGATATCGAGGTAAATGCGCCGGTCGGGCAATCTGAAAAGACCACCGGCCGCCAGGTGATCAGCATCTTTCCGAATCCGTCTCACGGCAAATTCAATCTTACCATCACCCACAGCCAGCGTGAAGTGGACATGATGGTGATGAATCCCCAGGGAGAAGTCGTATACACTGAAACACTGGTATCAAAATCAGGGAGCATCTCGAAACAACTTGATCTTTCCGGGTTTGCCAGGGGTGTCTATTTTGTAAAGCTGACGGGTGAGCGGGAGACTGATGTGGAGAAGATTGTGATTCAATGAAGTCACGGTTTTTAAATGCGATTTTAAAACGAAAAAAAAATGACGAGAAGAATTTATGCTGTGCTCCTCCTGACGTTGTTTTTTATAACAGCAGGGGCACAAGGATGGCGGAAAGGTGAGATGGAGGTCAGGGTGTTGACTGCCCAGGCTTCTGATGTGCAAAAGATCCGCAGCATGGGCCTGGATTTTGAACCCGCGGCCGCAGATGGCAGTTGTATGAGGATGTACCTCGTTCCTGCCGAACTGAAGTTACTGCAAAACAGCCACCTTCATTACGAGGTAACCATCCCCGACATGAACAGCCATTATGCCCATTTCTGGGACAACCCGATGGTTCCGGCGGGGTATTATACCTACGAGGAGATTATAGCCATTGCCGACAGCCTTGCCAGCCATTTCCCGGCCATCTGCAAAAAAGTGATCTGGGGAACCTCCATGGGAGGCCG
>CAIKNA010000330.1 GCA_903828645.1 uncultured Bacteroidales bacterium | reverse complement strand
TTCCTCTTTGATTTTATCGCATTGAACAATCTCGCCATTTGTTCAACCTCTGAATAGATCTCCTTCGTTTTGTCAACGTCAGGCAAGTTGATACGAATCAGATGCTCAAGCCAAAACAGGGTTTCGTGAATGATCTGATTCACACCCGGGCACATGATCCGGGAAACCTTCCTATCTTTCAAGAGCCAATAATGTTTCGCTGCCATCTGAATGGTTTTTTCACGCAGGTTTAATTATTTCCTTATATAACCATGGTTGAATGTTCGTCCTGCAACTTTTATTTATTCTAAATAAGATTTCAGCCCGTTTTTGTTGTATCTTTGCATAAACCTTAACAAACAACATATTGCAAAAAGAATCCCCCAACAATCAACGTGAAACATCAACCACTTCCTGGATAAAAATTGTTACGAAATACAACAGCCCCGATGCCCTGAAAAGCTGGTGGCAGCTCTCCGCTAACCTTTTCCTCTATTCATTTGCCTGGTTTCTGATGTATGAAAGTCTTTCCATATCCTGGTGGATTACCCTCGGACTCTCTTTTCCCGCAGCAGGGATGCTCGTCAGGCTGTTTATCATTTACCATGATTGCGGTCATGGAGCATTTTTCAAATCGGGCAGGTTGAATGATGCAGCAGGCCTTTTTATCGGCATCCTCACTTTCACCCCCTATTACAGCTGGTCGCATGAGCATTATATCCATCATGAAACGGCCGGGAATCTTGACAAACGCGACATCGGCGATGTATGGACCCTCACCGTTGACGAGTACCAGAAAAGTTCAGCCTGGACCCGCATCATGTACCAGTTTTACCGGCATCCGGTCACCATGTTCGGGATCGGGGCCTTTTTAGTGTTTGTAATCGTCAACCGGTTTACGAGGAAGTCAATGGACAACAAGGCCCGGCTGGGGGTTTACGCCACCAACGCGGGGTTGCTGCTCTTTGCTGCTTCTATGAGCTGGATGATCGGATTCAAAGCATTTATCCTGATACAATTGCCAATCATCTCCATTGCCGGGATCATGGGGTTCTGGCTGTTCTATGTTCAGCACCAGTTCAATCCCGTCTACTGGGCACGCACCGGAACCTGGGATTATAAAAGAATGGCGCTGGAAGGCAGTTCCTATTACAAACTCCCGAGGATCCTTCAATACTTCTCGGGGAATATCGGGTTTCACCACATTCATCATCTCAGCCCACTGATCCCGAATTACAAGCTATCGAAATGCCATCGTGAAAACGAGCTCTTCCGGGAGATCAAACCGCTCACTTTTTGGGCAAGCTTCAAGACCCTCACCTACCGCCTGTGGGATGAGAATGCACAGGAGATGGTGAGTTTCAGGAAGATGAGGATGAGCAGGACGTGACAAGTGACAAGTGACAAATGACGGGTCCTATTGGCGGATGATTTTCACTGTTTCAGTCTGATTTCCGCAAACCATATGAATAAAATAGACCCCGGCTGGTTGATCTGACAGTTCGAATTCATGCGTTCCACGGCCCGTCAGCTCTTTGGTGAGTACTTTTTCGCCATGAAGTTTATATATTTCAACCTGGATTGTCGCTGAAGTTGCCTTTTCAGAAAGTTCAACCATGAATCTCCCGGTTGTAGGATTCGGGTAAACTTTAAAAAAGGATGCAGTTGCAGTAATCCATGCATCCTCCGTTCCGCTGGCAGAGAGTCCCTGCGGTGCTGCCGGTGTTGCACAATACTGGTGGTTTGCTGTAATATAACCATGCATATAACCTCCTGCACTGGCAAGGGTACCCGGGAAAAAGGCGATCTTTTCCCCGGCAATCAGGGTGGCACTGCCTCCGTTCTGAATCGTGAAAGTCGTGCCTCCCCCGGCTACCAGCAACGTTCCGGTGGCATTGTAGCAACTTGTCTGGGCGTTTACGATTGTTACGTTCTGCACAGTATTGTTCTGTATCCCATGAGGCCCCGGGCCTGTCGGGAAATAACCATGGCAAACAGAGCAATCCGACAGTGTCCCTGCAGATCCCTGCAAGGCAGTGTTTTGCACATTATCCCGGTCATTGCCTGTCGGTAAAATGGCATGGGGAGAACCATGACAGGTACTGCAATATAATCCTCCATGCCCCCTGGAGTTACGGAATAGTTTCCCGGGTTCTTCGGCATAATTTGCCCCATGGCATGCAGTTGCACCGCAAGAAGGTTCCTGAAGCCATGGATTTCGGCCCTGGTCGATGCTATGACCTACATTTGAAACACTCCCGTGGCAATCCTGACATTTTGTAACAGCGCCCGTTGTACGGTGCATCACGTCTCTCCAGCATTGCGTATTTGGCCCCGGATGGCATTTGTAACAGTCGTTGGTCGTCCCGGTTTTGATAAACTCACCGTGCTTTTCGTGGATAACCTGGGAAAAAGGTGGAATCCCGGGCAATCCGGGCTTACCCAGCGCATTGTCGGAATGGCAGTTTGCACAAAAGATGGGTCGGTTATTGATGTTAAACCCCGATACTTTTTCATGCATCTGGAGTATATTCATTTCACTCGAATGGCATCCGGAACTTACACAATTGATCTCGTGCGACACAGGAATGACACTCTGGGTGGATGCCAGCCACTGATTGTCTGGCGAATATGCTTTGATGAGGGTCAACTGGTAAGGATCGGGAACGGCAGGCGTTGCATCGGGGTAAGCTGTGACCGGAATCCCTTCGACATGGAAACTGTTGCTGGTATCCGACAACATGATTCCAGACATGCCGAAACCGGTAAGTCCAACGTTTAGCGGCAATGCTACTCCGAAAAGCTGCTGCGCATAGCTCCAGAAATTGGATTTTGTTGCCGACTG
>CAIKNA010000329.1 GCA_903828645.1 uncultured Bacteroidales bacterium | reverse complement strand
TTTCGTGCCGATGTTTAAATTCTGAACAAACCAGCATTGTGTTCCAATCAAAACCGTATTGTAAATCTTTCCATCACGGGTGTCGGTCAAAGGAGTTCCGCAGGTAAATGCAGGTGGGGTAATGGACAGGTTTCCGTTAACTGTAATGGCACCGCCTGACCTGATTGTCATACCCGATTGGGCAAATACAATAAAACTTGTTGAAAAGAGCAACAGCGTAATGAGAAAGAAGATTTTTGCTTTCATTGTTTGAGGGGTAAAGAATAAATATAAATTATTAAATATGTAGCCTAACAATAGGATAAATTTATAAATACTTTTTCAATTAACCAAATGCAACTCATGCCCGCCCGTATAACGCCACACTAATATTGGCAAGCTAAAAATCATTATAATCACAATAATTGTTAAAAAGTTTGACATAAGTTTTTATTGTAGTACCTTTGTCTGGAATTAATCTAAATTAATTTAATAAAAAAGAAAATTAATTATGAAAAAGATAACTATATGTATTTCCCTTTTAACACTGATGTTTATCAATGTTCTGGGAACCCAGACACTTTTTGCCCGAGATCATACCATCTCATCGTTTAATTCCAATGAAAAGGGAAAACTTAACACCATCGTTAAAGATGCGGTCAAATACCCAAACTTTACTCTCAGCAAGGAAGAGCGCGGCGAAGTTTCCGTAACGTTCTCACTGACTGATGAAGGAAAAATCAAAGTAGAACAGGTAATCGCAGGTTCAAAACGAATTGAAGACTACGTGAAGGAGCAACTTTCCAATGTAAGCGCAAAAGACGTGTTGCATTTCTACAACCAGCAGTTTTCAGTAAAATTTCGTTTTGAGAGCTGTTAATTCATATTACTGCAAATGCTTAAATGAAAGCCTTGGTCACAACAATCGACCGAGGTTTTTTTTCGATGTTTGTATTTTTATTTGCAGAATGCACGAGAGATGATCATCAAGGGTATAGCTGCCCATCACCGCACCTTTATGAAGTTCCCCGGAAAGTGTAAATACCAGGTGTAAAATCTAAAACGAAAAGTGCAAAGTGTAGATTATTACACTTTGCACCTTGCAGTTTACATTTGATCTGTCTGTCGGGGCGAGAAGACTCGAACTTCCGACCCCTTGCACCCCATGCAAGTACGCTAGCCAACTGCGCCACGCCCCGAATAAGGTGCAAATTTATATAAAATTTCAAATTTTCCCCGATTTATTTTATGATCCTGCGATTCAATGAAACGGACGGAATTAGGGACGGGGATATGAAATCTGATATTCGATATCCGATGTTTGACATTCGTTAACCAAAGTTCAGGAAGCTTACAATATGGTGAACATGTGGCAGTGATTTACTTTAGAGGCGTGAATAATCAATCTTGAAAGTGAATTTTACTTCTCTATAACTAAAGTGGAAGGGCTTGCCCCAAAGGCCAACAGATGCTTGCTAACATCCTGCACAAATGATCCGGGGCCGCAAATATAAAAGTGTTGCTTAAAATCAATTATTTTCTTTTTCAGGAACGCCTGGTCGATCCTGCCGTAATGATATCCACGTTTCTTTTCTCTCGTGAGTGTATTCGTGAAGTTGTTAGCCAGGAGCTTTGTAAACTCATCTTTCAGGGTAATGTCATTCACGGTTTTATTTGAATAGATCAGATTATTTCCTGCAACCAGGTCTTCCTTGTTCAGTTGCCTGAAAATGGCGATGAATGGGGTGATTCCTGCTCCTCCCGCGATGAAAGTCCCGGGCCCCTGGTAATGAATTGCACCCCACACATCCCTCAGGATGAGCTCATCTCCTGGCTTTAAAAGGCTAAGAGCAAGCGTCACACCTTTGTGTTCGGCGTATATCTTGATGGTGAATTCGATGTAGTTGTTGTCATTGAGGTTTGTGAAGGTAAATGGCCTCTTTTTGATTTTCAATTTTGGCTTATTCACTGAAACCTCAGTAGCCAGCCCTGCCGTGAAGGCATATCCCACAGGCTTTTCGACAGTGAACCGGATAACATCATGGGTCACCTGGTCTAACCTTAAAATCCTTGCAATTGATTCTTTCATGTTTCAGCCTTCCTTAACATACCATAAAAATACAATTGAATTGGGCAAATTGTTATTGATTAATTATGATTTTTTCAAATGGTTATCAACTGGTTAACCTGTACGGAGACACTTGTTCTTCGCTTTACCTTAATCCTCCTGCATCAGGTATTTTTTTTAACTTTGCCCCAAACTATTAACAAATGAGCGAAGAAATTGAAAAAACCAGGTGCCTGATCATTGGCTCAGGCCCGGCAGGGTATACTGCGGCTATCTATGCCGCACGGGCTGACCTTAAACCAATAGTTTACCAGGGGATGCAACCGGGCGGTCAGCTTACCATAACAACAGAAGTTGATAATTTCCCCGGCTATCCTGGAGGCATCCAGGGCCCGCAAATGATGGAAGACCTTCAAAAGCAGTGTGAACGGTTCGGAACTGATGTCAGGTTTGGAAGGGCAACGGCTGTGGATTTTTCCCGGCGTCCGTTCAAAGTTACCATTGACGAAAACAAGACAATCCTTGCTGAAACGATCATCATTGCAACCGGGGCTTCAGCAAAATGGCTGGGTCTTGAATCGGAGAAACAGTTCATGGGCAGCGGAGTTTCAGGATGTGCAACCTGTGATGGCTTTTTCTACCGCGGACAGGATGTTGCAATCGTGGGCGGTGGTGATACAGCCGCTGAGGAGGCTACTTACCTGGCGAAGTTGTGCAAGAAAGTATACATGATCCATCGCCGGAATGAATTACGTGCATCCAAGGCCATGCAGCATAAGGTTAAACAGACCCCGAATATTGAAATGGTATGGGAAAGCATTCCGGCCGAAGTGCTGGGTGATGATTCCGGTGTGACCGGTGTATTGACAAGAAATGTGAAGACGGGAGAAGAACGGAGGCTGGAAGTCACCGGGCTTTTTGTTGCCATAGGACATTCACCCAATACGGAGATTTTCAAAGGTCATGTGGAACTGGATGAGATGGGGTATATAAAGACAGTACCGGGATCAACACGAACAAACATCGACGGTGTTTTTGCTGCCGGTGATGTCCAGGACCATTATTACCGGCAAGCTGTGACTGCAGCAGGAACGGGATGCATGGCAGCGATTGAGGCGGAACGGTTTCTTGGTTCATAATATGCGAATGACGAATATGCGAATAACGAATGACTTTTCGCGATGATTCTTTTCTTCAAATCCACCGGTCATCATTATTTGGTTGAAGTTCAATCAGCACTTAATGATACGGATATCCGGAAACTTTCCTGGCTATTCGGCAATGCGGAGTTGCTGAATACGGATTCTATCAAAGGCACATTCATTGGTCCGAGAAAAGAAATGATCACACCATGGAGCACCAATGCTGTTGAGATTGCCCGGATCATGGGACTCACAGGGATCAGCAGGATCGAGGAATTTGAAGAGCAAAAAACAGTTTCAGCCGGATTTGATCCCATGCTGCAGCATCGCTATGAAGGGATCAACCAACAGGTCTTCCGGGTTGATAAAAAAGCCGAACCGGTTCAATTCATACTTGATATTCAATCGTACAATAAGGAACAGGGACTTGCACTTAGCAATGAAGAGATCAACTACCTTGAAACGCTCAGCAAGAAGCTTGGCCGCACCCTGGCCGACAGCGAAGTGTTCGGGTTCTCGCAGGTAAATTCGGAACATTGCCGGCACAAGATATTCAACGGTACTTTCATCATCGACGGAAAAGAGATGACTGAGACGCTTTTCGATATGATCCGGAAAACCTCTGCAAAGAATCCATTCCGGTTGATCTCAGCATACAAGGACAATGTGGCATTCATTGACGGCCCTGTTGTTGAACAGTTTGCTCCAAAGACACAAAACAAACCTGATTTCTTTTTCCTGAAGGACTTTCATTCCGTGATCTCGCTGAAAGCCGAGACGCATAACTTCCCGACCACGGTCGAGCCATTCAATGGCGCCGCAACCGGTTCAGGCGGCGAGATCCGCGACCGCATGGCAGGAGGGAAGGGCAGCATTCCGTTAGCCGGAACTGCTGTTTACATGACATCTTATCCAAGACTGGAAAATAGCCGGAGCTGGGAAAAGAAGGATCCGGCAAGAGCCTGGTTATATAAAAGTCCTGAAGATATCCTGATCAGGGCATCCAATGGTGCCAGTGATTTCGGGAATAAATTTGGTCAACCGGTGATCTGCGGATCAGTTCTCACTTTTGAACATGCCGAACATGGGAAGACCTGGGGCTATGACAAGGTGATCATGCAGGCTGGCGGGATTGGTTATGCAAAGAGTGAAGACAGTCTGAAAGAGATTCCTGGATCCGGCGAAAAGATCGTTGTGCTGGGTGGTGACAATTACCGGATCGGGATGGGCGGAGGTGCGGTTTCATCCGTTGCCACCGGCCAGTTTGATAATGC
>CAIKNA010000328.1 GCA_903828645.1 uncultured Bacteroidales bacterium | reverse complement strand
CTGGTCTCTTTGTTGATGATATGCAGGATGAACACTTTGTACCCGAGGAATTTGGCCAGTTTTACGCCATGAGATATCGCGTTGCTGCATACCTCGGAGAAGTCTGTTGGGATCAGCACGATATTGTTGTGCCTTTTTTCGGGTTGTTTTGGTGCCATGACGAATAATTTACAATTTACGATTTACGATTTACGATTTACGATTTACGATTTACGATTTACGATTTACGATTTACGATTTGGTGAGTCAGGGGGTTATGAGTTGCTTGATCTCCTGCAGGTGCCGGAGTTTTTTCTCATTTCTGAGCAGGATGGCCGATGGTGTGAAATATTGGTGTTCGGTAAGGAATTTCATCTGGATGTTGAACCACTCCTTGAGGGTAGTGCTCCTGATACCGTTCACCTCCCATTCAAGCTTTAACCTGAAGGAGTTGATGAAAAAGTCATCCCGCCCAAGATAATCCAGGTCGGCGTCACAGATAATCTGTTCTAAATGATCGTAGGGATGCTGGGGTAACCTTGTGACCATGATCAGCCTGGCAACTTCATCGATATCTGAATTTGTATAGCCAAAACCGGGCAGCACCTGGCAGGCCAGGTCGATGGATGCGGATTCGTGATCCTTATATTGAATGAGCATTCCGCAATCATGGAATGAGGAGGCTGTTTGAAGGAGTATTTTCGCAGCCGGTTCAATTTTTTCCATACCGGCAAGCCGGCGGGTTGCTTCAATTACATCAATGGTATGTTCAACGCAATGGTAGCTCAGCGAAGGATTTAATTCCCGTCGCAGGCGATCTATGATGTATTCGCTGGCTGCGTTGAAATCCATGCAGTCTATTTTTTCTGTAAAAATATGAAAAATAACTTGATGGAGCAGGGATAATATGAAAGGAATTTCAGCAGATGTTTTTCAGCTGATGAATGGTTTTCATAGGGTCGGCTGATGCAAAAATGGTGTTGCCTGCCACCAGGATATCAACGCCGGATTCGACGAGGGCAGCAGCATTCTGAAGATCGATGCCCCCGTCAACTTCAACCAGTATGTCGCGCTGTTGTAAACGGATCATCTGTTTTAATCCGGCAATTTTATCAAATGTCCCCGGCATGAAGGACTGCCCCCCAAACCCGGGGTTTACCGACATGAGCAACACCATGTCGACTTCACTGATCACACTTTCAAGTACCTTCACCGGGGTGGCCGGGTTGATCACGATACCAGCTTTCGCATGAAGACTTCTGATGGTTTTTAATGCTTCAGCAGGGTTCCTGCAGGCTTCCATGTGAATGCTGATGAGGTCAGCACCGGCGTTTTTAAACCGTTCAAGATAACGCTCAGGATCTACGATCATCAGGTGAACATCGAGGAACTTGCGGGTCGTCTTTCTTATTTTTTCGATGATGGCGAAGCCAAAGGAAATGTTGGGTACGAACATTCCGTCCATCACATCGAGGTGAAACCAATCTGCTTCACTTTGATTGAGCATCTCAATATCTTTCTCCAGGTTCAGGAAATTGGCGGAAAGGAGGGATGGGGCAACCAGGTGGGACATCTGGGAATTTACGATTTACGATATACGATATACGATTTACGATTTACGATTTACGATTTACGATTTTAGAGTTATTCGTTGTCATTGTTCACGTGTTACGTATTATGCATCACAAATCCAAAATGGATCTACCCAAGATATGTTTTCAGGATCTTGCTCCGGGAGGTGTGTTTCAACCGGCGGATGGCTTTTTCCTTGATCTGGCGGACCCGTTCACGGGTTAGATCGAATTTTTCGCCGATCTCCTCCAGGGTCATCGGGTGGCTGCCGTTAAGTCCGAAGTAGAGCCTGATCACATCAGCTTCACGCTGGGTGAGGGTGGAAACAGCGCGTTCGATCTCCTTTTTCAGGGATTCGTACAACAGGCCGTTGTCGGGGGTTGTATTTTCCTCGCTCCGAAGGACGTCGTACATGGTATTGTCCTCGTCCTGGATCAGCGGGGCATCCATGGAGACATGCCTGCCCGAATTGCGCATCGATTCCTTTACCTCGTTTTCAGAAACTTCGAGTAAAAGGGCTATTTCACCTGCATTTGGTTCCCGCTCGTACTTCTGCTCAAGCTGGGCATATGCCTTGTTGATTTTGTTGATCGATCCGATTTTATTCAATGGCAAACGGACAATACGCGATTGCTCGGCAAGTGCCTGGAGAATCGACTGCCTGATCCACCATACCGCATAGGAGATGAACTTGAAGCCACGGGTTTCATCAAACCGTTGCGCAGCTTTGATCAGTCCGAGGTTGCCCTCGTTGATCAGGTCGGGAAGGCTGAGGCCCTGGTTCTGGTACTGTTTGGATACGGAAACTACAAAACGAAGATTGGCTTTTGTAAGTTTTTCCAGTGCTGCCATGTCGCCCTGCTTGATTCGCTGGGCAAGCGATACCTCCTCATCAGCCGTGATCAGTTCAACTTTTCCGATCTCCTGGAGGTACTTATCCAGTGATGCGGTTTCACGATTGGTAACCTGTTTGGTAATTTTTAGCTGCCTCATGCGAATCAAATTATTTTGACCGTTGATACGGGTCGGTTTACGTAAAAATTAACGAAAGGTTACAGCAGGTTACCTTCTCGGACCGCGATAGTCGCCTCCGCGATGGTCGCTTCCGCGATCGTGCCCGTGGTCATGTCCACGGTCGTTACCGCGATCAGGGCGGTCTGTACGAGGTTCAGGTTTCCTTTCTACATAGCCTTCCGGTTTGGGAAGCAACGCTCTGCGTGACAGTTTAAGTTTTCCGGTTTTCGGATCGACCTCGATCAGTTTGACTTCGATCTCATCGCCGACTTTGAGGGCATCCTCAACCTTTTCCAATCTTTTCCAGTCAATTTCAGAAATGTGAAGCAGGCCATCCTGGTTGGGAAGGATTTCCACAAACGCTCCAAATGACTGGATATTCTTGACTTTTCCTTTATAAATTTCACCGACTTCTGCAACGGATGCAATGCGTTTGATCTTTTCAATCACCTTGTCGCGGGCTTCGAGGTTGTCGGCCACAATGTCGACGATTCCAAATTCGCCCACTTCTTCAATAACAATGGTGGTGCCGGTTTCACGCTGCATCTCCTGAATGACTTTGCCACCGGGGCCGATGATCGCACCGATGAATTCCTTGGGAACCTTCATCTGGAAGATGCGGGGAACAAATGGTTTGAAATCGGGGCGTGGTTCGGAGATGGTTTTGGCCATTTCACCGAGGATGTGCATGCGACCCTGGCGTGCCTGGGTCAAAGCTTCACGGAGGATATCAAATGAGAGGCCGTCGACCTTGATGTCCATCTGGCAGGCGGTAATCCCGTCGCGGGTGCCGCAAACCTTGAAGTCCATGTCGCCAAGGTGATCTTCATCGCCAAGGATGTCGGATAAAACAACATAACGCTTGTTATCCGTGATCAGTCCCATGGCAATTCCGGAGACGGGTTTGGCAATTTTGATGCCGGCATCCATCAGTGCCATGGTCCCGGCGCAAACCGTTGCCATGGAAGAACTTCCGTTTGATTCGAGGATGTCTGAGACGATGCGGATGGTATAGAGGTTATCAGCTCCCTGCGGGATCATGTTTTTCAATGCGCGAAGGGCCAGGTTTCCATGACCGATTTCACGGCGTCCCGTGCTGCGGATCGGTTTTACCTCGCCGGTTGCAAAGGAAGGGAAGTTATAATGGAGGATGAAATTCACTTTGCCCTCGATGATGGCCCCGTCGATGGCCTGCTGATCCAGTTTTGTTCCCAGGGTTACCGTTGTAAGCGATTGGGTTTCGCCACGGGTAAAGATGGCCGAACCATGCGCTGCCGGAAGATAATTGATCTCCGACCAGATCGGGCGGATCTCGTCGAGTTTGCGGCCGTCCAAACGCTGGCGGTTGTCCATCGTTGCGTTGCGGATGGCATCCTTCTCCACTTCGTGGTAGTAACGTCCGATCAGGTTTTTGTTTGCCTCATTTTCCTCGTCGGTCAGAGTGGCCACAAATTCGGCTTTGATCGCTTCGATGATCTTTTTGCGTTCGTGCTTGTTGGCATTTCCGCTGGTAGCCATTTCGTAGACCTTCTGATAGGTGGCTGTTCTAACCTTTTCCTTGAATTCAGGACTATTTGTTTCGTGGCAGTAGGCCCGTTTGACCTTTGATTTTTCAATAAGGCCGGCAAGTTCGAGCTGAACTTTGCATTGGTCCTTGATGGCTTCATGTGCCACACGGATGGCTTCAACCATGTCGTCTTCAGAAACCTCTTTCATTTCGCCTTCGACCATCAGGATGTTATCCATGGAGGCGGCTACCACCATGTCGATATCGGCATCAACAAGCGCATCGATGTTTGGATTGATGACGAATTGCCCTTTAATCCTGGCAACCCTTACCTCCGATATCGGGCCGTTGAAGGGGATGTCGCTCACCGAGAGAGCAGCGGATGCGGCAAGACAGGCGAGTGCATCGGGTAAAACATTGGTGTCGGCTGAAATGAGGGTAACGATCACCTGGACTTCGGCATGATAGTCATCCGGGAAAAGCGGGCGGAGTGCCCGGTCAATTAACCTGGAGATCAGGATTTCGTAGTCGGAAGGACGTGCTTCGCGTTTAAAAAAGCCCCCGGGGAACCGGCCGGCCGCAGCATATTTTTCACGGTATTCAACGGACAATGGCATAAAGTCAACGTTTTCCTTGGCTTCCTGGTTGGCTACGACAGTAGCAAGAATCATGGTATCGCCCATCTTGACAACAACAGACCCATCGGCCTGTTTGGCGAGTTTGCCGGTTTCGATGCTGATTTCCCGGCCATCTGCCAGGGTAAAAGATTTTGTTATTCCATTCATGTTTGGTCTCTTTCAGATATTAAAAGAGGCAATTATCACATTGCCTCTTTCTTGATTTATAAAGAAAATAGTTTGTTTATTTACGGATTCCAAGTTTCTTGATGATATCACGATAACGTTGAATTTCTTTTCCTTTCAGATAATCCAGCAACTTTCTGCGTTTACCTACCATGATTACCAGCGAACGCTCGGTAACCATGTCTTTTTTGTTGATTTTCAGATGCTCTGTAAGATGTTGGATTTTCATGGTGAACAGCGCTACCTGTGCTTCGGTTGAGCCGCTGTCAAATTCTGATTTTCCATATTCTTTAAATGCGTTCTTTTTTACTTCAGGTGCTAAATTCATCGTTGTACGTGTTGTTTCTGATTAACTTACTAGGCCTATTAAACGGGATGCAAAATTATGCATTTCTTTTGACATTACCAAATAATTCTTAATCCAGCCATTATTTACCGGATTGGGAAAATAAATGTATTTTTGAATGGTTGATGCCTTTTTTGCCAGGCAGCGGAAAAGAAGGATGTTATTTAATGTCGGAAGCTTTGGCCTCCTCCATGATCACCTCATAGGAGTATCCTGAACCGAAATCCTTATTCAGTGCAATAATCCCTTTGAAAGTTGCGGTGGAACCGACAACCAGGCTGTCAAGGCTTGTCACGGTGAGGTCAAATTTTCCCGCGTTTTCAGTGCCATCCTGGATATGGAGCCAGTTTTTCTTCATGATCTGGGCGTT
>CAIKNA010000327.1 GCA_903828645.1 uncultured Bacteroidales bacterium | reverse complement strand
GAGGGGGCTGAGGTGAAGACGATATTGCCATACGCCGCCAACGACTTTCTGATCGGAACCACCGCAAACGGTTTGTTCATTTACAATGGAAAAACAATATCTCCCTGGAAATCCGAGGCTAACGAACTGTTAAAAGCCTGCCAGATCAACAACGGAATTGTATCGGGCGACAAGTTAATTATTGGAACCATCGTAAAGGGCTTGTTCATCCTGGATATGAATGGCAGAATTGTGAACCATTTAGACAATGAAAATGCACTTCAGAACAACACTGTCCTTTCGCTTTGCGCTGATCACAACGGGTCCGTCTGGGTTGGCCTTGACAGGGGTATTGACAACCTATCCCTGAATGCGCTCCTTGATATTTACCAGGAAAAAGGAGCCCAGCTGGGAGCTGTTTATACCGCAGCCCTGGCGGGAAACACCCTTTACGTTGGCACCAACCGCGGAATTTTCACCTATACGGCCAATCCCGGAAACGGGACCTTCGCCTACAACGGGTTGCTTGACAAATCGCAGGGACAGGTCTGGGAGCTGAAAATGTTAAACGGCACTCTTTTTTGCGGACACACTTCAGGAACCTTTATTGTGGAAGGAAAAACCCTGAAACGGATATCTAGTGTAAGTGGCGGGTACAGTCTGAAACAACTTGAGCTGAACGGGAAAGAATACCTGATTCAAAGCACCTATTCACCGCTGGTAATATACGATCGTGAAGGGGAGGCCTGGAAATACGGTCACCAGGTAAAGGGATACCTCGAACCTTCCAGGTTCCTGGAGGTAGACCATCAGAAAAACATCTGGATTGGCCACGCAGTAAAAGGATTATATAAACTGCAACTGTCTGACAACCTCGACAGCGTCACCTCCTGTGTCCAATTCGGAAAAAAGGAGGGTTTCCCGTCCGATTTCAACATCCGGGTCTTCAAGGTAGACAATCGTGTCGTTTTTACGACAGGGATCAATTTATACACCTGGGATGATCTGAAAAACAAGATGATACTCTATTCCGAGTTAAACGGCCAACTGGAGGGTTTCGAAGCATCGACAGAGATTGCCGGCATCGGCAATGATTGTTACTGGTTTATCCGGAAAAACGACATTGCCCTCTTTAAGGTCAGGGCCAATAAAGCGACCATGCTGTACCGCCTGTTTTTGCCTGTTTACCTGTTCAACATGGTAGAAGATTATGAAAACATTGTCCAGCTTGACCGCGATCGCAGCCTGATCTGCCTTGACAATGGATTTGCCATCTTTCACAATGACATTTTACGACAGGGGATCCCGGATAAAACAAAACTCCTTTTCAGGGAGGTATTTTCATGGAATACCGAAGGAGTCAAAAAGCGTGTCGGATACGAAGCCACTCCTTTCACGATTTCGCATGGGTGGAACAACGTTTCCATCTCCTTTACCAGCATCAATAGCGGGCAAACGACAAAGTTGTACCAGTACCGGCTGGAAGGTCTTGAAAACGAGTGGAGCGACTGGGCTGAAAAAGCCGACATTGCCTACACACGTCTGCCAAAAGGTGAATATACCTTCCTTGTACGCACCCTCACCGACAAGGGCCGGCTGACAGAACCGATCTCGCTTCATTTTACGGTTACGGCAGCATGGTACGCCAGCGATGCTGCTTACCTTGTTTATCTGCTCATTGCAGCCGGTGCTTTCTGGTTGAGCAGGCACCTTTTCCGCCGCAGGATTATCCGGCAGCAGGAACGGCTGAGGCGCGAAGACGAAGCTGTTGCGCAGCTGGAAAAGGAACATGCTGAACAGAAGATCATCAAACTGCAGAATGAAAATCTCCAGGCGGAAATTTCCCATAAAAACATCCAGCTGGCAGATTCAACCATGGCCATCATTAAAAAGAATGAACTGCTGATCGAGATCAAAGAGGAACTTGACAAACAAAAGGGGCGGCTGGGCCAGGAGTATCCGCAACGATATTTCGAACGGCTGATGTCGCTGATCACAAAAAATATTTCCAACGACAACGACTGGAAAGTATTTGAGGAGCTTTTCGACCAGGCACACGAAAACTTCTTCAAACGCCTTAAAACATCTTATCCCGAACTGACTCAGAGTGACCTTAAACTTTGTGCCTACCTGAAACTGAATCTCTCCTCAAAAGAGATAGCACCCCTGCTGAACATCAGTTTTCGCGGGGTGGAAACACGGCGATTCAGGCTGCGACGCAGATTATCGCTCGAATCTGATAACAATCTCGTTGAGTTTGTGATGCAATTCTGATTTCCCCCTTTTCATTCTTCATAATTGATCACCGGATTATGACCCTTTTCCGAATGTGTGAATTATGTAAAATTTCTCAATAATTATGTAACGACTATCAGGATCAGGCGCTATAACTTGCTTCCTGAAATCAAGGAGATCAAGTGACATGTCGCAAATGCGAAATGACGTAGTATTGACGTATCCCTGGATCACTTTGTCATCGGGGTGGTGTAACCGTGTTATCACTCAATTCGTTGGGATTCTTGCTTTTCAGTTATTCTTTTTTGTTAATTTGTTTTTCATTGACTACCAAAATTGGCATTATGGAGAAATTTTACCCGTCTGAAAAATCATACCGGATTAAATTCACAGGGTTCCTGGTCCTGTTTCTTGCCGGTTTTTTAACCTTTTCCCAGGCACAGGTGCGAACCATTACAGGAACTGTCACCGCCAGTGATACCAAAGAGACACTGCCGGGGGCAACAGTTGTTTTAAAAGGTTCTTCCACCGGGGCTGTGACCAACATCGATGGCAAGTATTCCATCATCGTTAAGTCGGACACGGCCACTTTGGTTTTTTCCTATATCGGATATAAAACCAAAGAAGTGATTCCCGGGCACCGGACCGTTGTGGATGTGTTTCTCGAACCGAAAAAAACAACACTTGACGAGATTGTTGTTATCGGTTATGGTTCTGTCCGAAAAAATGACCTGTCCGGGTCTGTCAGCACCATGAAAGCCGAAGACATTACAAAGATTACCGCACTGAACCCGGTACAAAGTCTCCAGGGAACAGTCACCGGCGTGCAGGTCACGAGCATTTCCGGTACGCCTGGCGACAATCCGGCAGTCAGGATCAGGGGAGTCGGAACTTTTGGCAACTCGAGCCCGATCTACGTGGTCGATGGCGTGATTGTGGACGATATCTCGTTCCTGAACAGCAACGACATCACCTCAATGGATGTACTTAAAGATGCCTCAGCCTCTGCAATTTACGGTTCCAGGGGGGCCAATGGGGTCATCATGGTAACCACCAAGATAGGAAAAGCCAAAGAGGATAAAACCGTTTTCAACTTCAGCGGGGAAGTGGGCATGCAGCGGCTGGCAAAAAAGATCGACCTGCTCAACGGCCATGATTTTGCCATTATTTCAAACCAGATCAAAGCAGGTACTTTCAACAATGTGGATGCCGTGCCAAACACCGACTGGCAGGACCTGGTCTTTCACTCGGCCCCGATCTCAGATTTCCAGTTATCGGCATCGGGCTCGTCCAAAAATGTACAGTATTATATCAGCGGGGGCTATTTTAACCAGGGAGGCATCGTTGACAAATCGAATTTTCAGCGCATTACCCTGAAACTGAACAACATTTTCAACCTGTCGCAATATGTAAAGCTGGGAAACAACATCACCTTCGCCCCTTACAGCCAGCAAGTGGCACCTGATGTGACCTATGCTGCCTACAGGGCAAAACCAACGCTGGTACCCTACTACCCCGATGGAAGTTTTGCGGCGGTTGATGGTGTCGGCAATCCACTTGCTGACCTTTCTTACTCTAGGGCACCTCTAAAAACCTCTATTTTTGATGTCAGTTACGGCGCAAATATATAGTATGGTTTTCTAAAAACCTAATTTTACCCCCCCCTATTTTGTATATAGCTGAATATCAATATTATACAAAATAGTGCCTTTCACGTC
>CAIKNA010000326.1 GCA_903828645.1 uncultured Bacteroidales bacterium | reverse complement strand
GAACGGCCTCCTCCATTGACAAAGCATCGGCCATCGGAATATCCAGTTCTTCAAAGGCTTCCCGGATGCGGGTGGTATCAAGCCCCAGGCAAACAATGCCTTTTACTTTCGTTCTTACGAGGTGGCGCAGGGTTGAATAATCGTTGCCGCATTCGACACCTCCCACAATCCAGATGATCGGCCGGGAAGTGCTTTCAAGGGCGTACCAGGTGGAGTTCAGGGTCGATGATTTTGAATCATTGATAAACTCGATGTCTTTGATAATCAATACAGTCTCGAGGCGATGCTCCACCTGCTGGAAACCGTAAAAACTTTCCTGGATAAACGCCTTGCGGAGATCACGGATTTTCGGACCGATGGAGGCAGCCAGTGAATGGTATACCGTCGTTTGTCCCTGTTTTGCCAATGCTTCGAATGTCATGGTTTCTATCTTAGTTTGAGTGTAACAATAGTGAGTACGGCCAGCATGATGCCAACGATCAGGAATCGCATCACGATCTTTGATTCATGGTAGCCGAGTTTCTGAAAATGGTGATGAAGGGGCGACATCCTGAATATTCTCCGTCCCTCGCCGAACTTGTGTTTTGTATATTTGAACCAGCTGACCTGCATCACCACCGACAGGGTTTCGGCCAGAAAAACCCCGCAGAAAATCGGGATGAGAATCTCTTTGCGGATCATGATGGCAAAAACCGCTATGATCCCGCCCAGGGCAAGGCTGCCGGTATCACCCATGAAAACCTGCGCAGGGAATGAGTTGTACCAGAGAAACCCGATGCATGCCCCAACAAAGGCCGATATGTAAATTGCCAGTTCACCCGTGTTCGGAATGTACATGATGTTCAGGTAGTTGGCAAATACGATGTTGCCCGACACGTACGCCAGGACTCCCAGCGTGAGCCCGATGATGGCCGAAGTACCGGTGGCGAGCCCGTCAAGGCCGTCGGTGAGGTTGGCCCCGTTGGAAACGGCTATGATGATGAAGATGATGATGGGAATGAAAACCAGCCAGGTCCATTTTTTTGCACCATCGCCCATCCATGAGACCAGCGAACTGTAATCAAACTCGTTGTTCTTCACGAACGGAATGGTCGTCTTTGTTGATTTAATTGGAGTTTTGGAAAATATTTTACTTTTGTCCGTTGCCGATTCCATCACAAATACGTCGGAAGCGGGAACATAGGCAATTTGATGTATTCGTTCACGGATTACAATGCTGTCGCTGAAATACATGGTGAACCCTACAATCAGGCCAAGCCCGATTTGTCCCAGGATTTTCAGTTTCCCGGGCAAACCTTTTTTATCCTTTTTAAATACCTTGATGTAATCGTCGAGAAAGCCGATCAGCCCCAGCCACACTGTTGCAACCAGGATGAGGATGACATAGATATTGTCAAGCCTGGTGAATAACAGGGTCGGAACAAGGATGGCGGCAAGGATGATGAGTCCGCCCATGGTCGGGGTCCCCTGTTTCATCACCTGCCCGTCGAGCCCAAGGTCGCGCACGGTCTCGCCAACCTGTTTTTTCCGCAGGAAAGCGATGAGCCTTTTCCCGATGATCATCGAAATGAACAAGGAGGTTATCAGTGCTGCCGCCGCCCTGAATGAGATATACTGGAACACACCGGCTCCCGGGATGTTGAATGTTTTGTGCAACCAGGTAAAAAGATAGTACAACATAGGCTAGCGGGTTACCATGTTATCGTTTCCGAAAATTTCCTGAAGCACCTCTTTATCGTCAAAATGGTGCCTGATTCCCTTGATCTCCTGGTACTTTTCATGTCCCTTGCCGGCAACCAGGATGATGTCGCCGGGTTTTGCAAGTGCGCAGGCTGTTTTAATCGCCTCCAGCCGGTTGACGATGACCAGCACTTTTTTTGCCTGGTGGATCTCCACACCCGATTTCATCTCAGCAAGGATGTCTTCAGGTTCTTCATTGCGCGGGTTATCGGAAGTGAGGAGAACCCTGTCGCTAAGATTGGCGGCGATCCGGGCCATGATTGGGCGTTTCGTGGCATCCCGGTTTCCGCCGGCGCCTACTACCGTGATCAGCTGTTCGTTATGGGAGCGGATTTCATTGATGGTTTCCAGCACGTTTTTCAATGCGTCCGGCGTATGGGCATAATCTACAATGCCGGTGACCTTCCCTGGCGAAATCATGCAGTTGAACCGGCCGGCAACGGGTTCCATCCGGCTGAGCAGGGTAAGAACCCCGGTGGGTTCCTGCCCGAGCAATACGGCTGCTGCATACACAGCCAGCAGGTTGTATGCATTGAAAGTCCCGGTGAGCCTGAACCATGCCTCCTGCCCTTCGAGGTTCAGGAGCATTCCGTGGAACTGGTTTTCAATGATCCTGCAACGAAAATCGGCCATGGCCTGCAGGCTGTAGGTGTATTTATCGGCTTGCGAATTCTGGAACATCACCCGTCCGTTTTTATCATCTTTATTTACCAGGGCAAAGGCAGTGGCGGGAAGATGGTCGAAGAAGGTCTTCTTTGCCTGCAGGTAGGCGTCAAATGTTTTGTGGTAATCGAGATGATCGTGGGTGAGGTTGGTGAAAATACCGCCGGCAAAGGAGAGCCCGGCAATCCTTTCCTGGTCGACTGCATGGGAAGAGACCTCCATGAAACAGTACGTACAGCCCTCCCTGACCATGCGG
>CAIKNA010000325.1 GCA_903828645.1 uncultured Bacteroidales bacterium | reverse complement strand
GATAACGCCAGGTAGATCGTAATATCATCGCCACCCGTGCGTTTTTTTGTAAATTCAATGGTTCCCTTTACATAGCGGTTAACCTGGGCTTTTCCGACACTGGCAATCCCAATATCGCCGTACGAAACATACGAGCGGGTCACCGAATCCCATTTCATCGATACATCGGCCAGAAATATGGTCTGCTCCAGCGCATCCGGCAACTTCTTGTATCGTCCAAGCAAGGCCTGCTCTGTTTTTAAACGCTCGAACTCCGGTTTTTCAAGGATGTTTTCCATTGCCATGGCATAGGGGGTGCTCATCAGCTTCACCCCCGGGTTGTTCACCGATTCAAGCTGCGCGCTGAAACGCTGCAACCCGCGTTCTGAAAATGGGAAATTCAAGGTCATGGCCGTGTGCAGGCGGATGGAATCAGGAAATATGAAATAATCGAGTGTTCCGTAGTTCTCAATTTTCAGCGGTTCCGATTTAAGGCTGAGGTTCACTTTTCCTTCGCCGCGTGCCATGCAACTCCCCGTATTCAATGAAAGGTAATTTCCTTTAACCGAAAGGTCTTTCAGCTTTTCGCTGCTGGCGATGCGAAACTCGGTGGTCGGGATATTGTATTCCAGCAATCCTGAGGCGGTGACCATGTTGGTATCGCTGAAACTGATCCTGCGCCTGAAGAAGGAGGGCCTGATCTTGTCCTCCGTGTTGAAAAACATCAGCCCCAGGTTGATGGGTTCATTGCCGGTGTTCTTTAATGGAAAGACGACGGGTATCTGCACATGGTCAGGGTCGATGGAACTGGTGAATTTCACCCATTCGGGGGTTTCATGGAAACAATCGGTTACCGGGTGAAAGCCCCCGCTGAAGATGAGTTTTTTTTCGGCTGCACGAAGGGCGAAATTTCCGGTGAATGCAAATTCAGGACTCAGCAGGAATCCTGTCGAATCGCCGATAACCCCTTCCGCCACCGTTTGCAAGGCAGAGTCGACCCTGATGTGGTCGAAGTGGACCTTCTCCGGTTCACCGGTTCGTTCCCTGTAATCATAATCCCCGAACCCTGTATAGTTTTTCCGTGAGGCGACGGAGACTTCTGCATTGTAAAACCGGTGAAAGCGCGATTTGGTATTTGCAATGACGATGGCCCGTTTCAGGCTTTGCATCAGGGCATCCTTGAAGATCATCACCTTTCCCGAATCAGGGTAAATGGCGGCGTCGGCCACCTTGATGATCTTCACATCCTGGGCGTTTATCACGTTGGTACGCAGGTTATACCGTGCTTTTGCCGCAAAAAATTTAAGGGAATCCTGCAAAGGGTGGACCGAGATGAATTCAGACCCGGTATAGGCCAGGTCAATGTATTGCGCCAGGCTTAGTGAATCGGGCAACTGCTTCTTGCTCTGTTCATTCGACAACAGGATCTCTTCACTGTCGATCAGCCAGTCGAAACGGTCCATGGAGCACATGTACTTGTTGATCGGAAACTCCACTTTTGAAATGCCCACATTCGATTTAAACTCCCCTTTGCGGTGGTCAAAATCGAAGTGTGTCTGATAATTTTTAGTAGAGATGGTGAGGTCGGCGAGATCGTATGATTTGATCCGGAAATTGGCAATCAGGGCATCATACGACCTGCGTTTGAATTTAAATCCTCTCGAATCCATCTCCGCATCTTTGATCCTCACCGTCCCATCGCCGCTGAGCAAGTGAGGCGTGAGCGCCAGTTTGCCGCCAAAGGTCGACTGGTCATTATACATCGCCATCTCCTTCCTGGTGCTGGCTATGACAAGGGAATCTTTATACGGAAGCCAGAATTCCTTCACCGAATCGCCGTGAACCGCCGGGAATTCGACCTCACCGGCGACTTCAGCCAGGTTGAAATTTTTGGCCAGGACCTTCATCGAATCGGGCAGGAAAACAAAATCGGGCGCGATGGTAGTTGAATTCAGGTAACGAAGCGTGCCGCTGCCACGGAGCCCGCGGTCGCTCAGGTCGATTTTGGCAACAAAGTTCCCTTTTCCGCCATATACGGGAACCCCGCTGCTGTCGGTTGTTTTTTCAATACCAAGTGAATTGTCGGGCCTGACTTTCAGCGGTTCGACTATTTCAGGGAAGATCCCGGCTGTTGTAAGGGTGCCGGCAAACTTCAGGCTGTCGGTTGCCAGTTCATCCAGGCTTTTAATGGTAAACGGGTTGACCTGGTAGAAAAAAGTCTCCTTTGCATAGACCCCTTTTTGGATGGAACCCTTGCCCCAGTTCACAAAAGCGTTGTTTTTGTTAGTGAAGACGGGGTACTGGGGCAGCATCTTCAATCCCGATTTATTCAACGGGTCATCAATCAGCAGGTCGCCGCTCAGGTTGGTTATGGCCGTCTTTACCTTCACCAGCGGGTAGATCCCCTTTTTCGGGTCCAGGGTCTTGCTTTTCACGTAAAACAACATGGAATCGACAAAGGGCAGGTTCAACTTGAATTTATCGTATTGAAAAGAGCAATCCCGGGCATAAAAATCAAAGAGGCCCGCTTCGATCTTGCCGCTGAAGATAAAATCCCTGTTCTTTTTCATGACCACCTCGGAATTCTTCGGGTAGACATTCACCTGCTGGGAGTCGCTGAGTACAATCATGCGGACTCCCTGTATTTTGAGGTCGAACGAGTCAAGGCTGAGCACCCCGTTCGCGGCATCGTTGACAAACGAATTGAAATAGATTACATCATAATCTGCCTTGCCTGCCTGCGCCTTCACGTAATCGGTCAGCTTGGCATTGACATGCGCTTTCTTGGTTTCGTAATTATACACGAGAAATCCCCTGTTGGCAAGGGTGAGAAGTAAAACCTCCACCTGTTCAACCGGTTTGTTCATGTAAACGGTCATTTCATCAAGGGTAAAATCCCTGGACTTTTGCTTGGCGATAAAATTATTGATCAGGCTCAACGGGTTGATCTCGTCAATCCCGCCCAGCTTTTCATACCGGTGAAGGGAATAGAAATTGCTTGATTCAAAAACCGCCTTGCTCTCTTTGGTCGGACCTTTCATCATCTGGAAGCTGATGACCGGAGCGCCGACAGTCCAGTAGAGCGCCTCGCAGTAAATCTCCACGTTGTGGTACGAATCGAACCAGGGGCTGACGGTGGTTTCACGTTCATCCTTGTTGAAGGAGAGCTCCTTTTTATTATCCATGTATTTCAATTGCAGCCCGGGATGAAAGATCGAGTCGTTTTCAAAGTAAATCGTAATGGAAGCCGCGCCGGAGCTGATCCGGTCGTTTCGGATGATAAACGATCGCGACCGGGCTATCACAAAATCCTTGCCGTCTTTCTTGAAAAAGAGGCTGGCATCGGTTGATTTCCCGCCTGAGCCGATGATGCGGCTTCCCTCCATGGCAAAACCGCCGAGGTAATCGATGTTGTTGAAAAGCCGTGAAATGCCGATCATCTTATCGTATGAATAAAACCTTGGATAGGAGGTCTTTTCCTCGGTAACATCGGCAAGTACTTTGTCCATGTAACGCCCGGTGATGGCTCCCGGGAAATATTTTTTATGGGTGAAATTCACCGAATCTGCGGTGAATTTCGAAAACCTCATCTGGATTTCATACCGGTTGAGTTTGGCATATATCTTATCCGGCTCCTCCCCCGCCCGTTTCCAGTTGACCAGTCCCTCCTGCCCTTTCCAAAGGTTTGTAAGCGGGTAGTAAACTCCTTTGGTGGCGTAGATGTTCAGGCTGTCGTCATTGGCATAGCATACCAGGTCTGACTTTTGAAATTCGATCACCGGTACGGTATCGAACGAAAAACGGAACGCAGCCTGGTTGATTTTCCATTGTGTGGTCGGGGATTTATAGACCAGGTTGCCAGCGAATAAATTTGTGGTTGCATCGAGAAATGTGGCAAATTTGCGGCTGTTCTTATCGATGATCAGCTTTTTAAGGATATCCGACCAGGGGGTGAAGTACTCCTCCGGCTGGCGGGTGTTGACAAAAACATTGAGGGCATTGATGTAGTTGAAAAAATCGGGATAAGGGCGAATCTTCTTTTTCACCATCTCATTGAGCATCGCATAGATGATCTTCTTCTGCTCAGCCCCCAGTTTATCCTGGTTCCACTTTTGCACGAAGTCCTCCATGTAAGGGGCGATGATCTTTTTCTCGTTGTCGGGCAGGTTGAAAAAAATGCCGTTCAACTCCCCGACGAATTTGGCGGAATCTCCTGAAAACCAAGTTTGTTTCTGTCCCTGGGCCGCAATGGACAGGCAGGCAAACAAAACTGCAGCCATCAGTTTCAGAATATTGAGCACCAGGGATCTGATCATTTTACAAATTTAGCTCCTACCCAATTGTTGTCTGATTTGTGGTTTGCATAACGAAGCCCGGCATTCTCCGCCGCAGCCCTGATCTGGTCAAGATCCTGTTCATAAAATCCGCTCATCAGCAAAACGCCCGGCTCCTTTAAAAATCCTGCATACACCGGGATATCATTGAGAAGCACATTTCGGTTTATGTTGGCGATAATAAGGTCGTATCCCGGCCGGGGAATCGCCCCTGCCTCCCCCCGGATCACCGTCACCGCCGGGGCATCGTTTTTCTCCATGTTGTCGAGGGCATTGGAATATGCCCAGTCATCATTGTCGATGGCAACCACCTCTGCCGCCTGCATTTTGGAGGCAAGGATGGCCAGCACACCTGTGCCGCATCCCATGTCGAGCACCCGTTTCCCCTTGACCTCCTCTGTCATGAGGAGATCAAGCATCAGCGAGGTGGTTTCATGATGGGCTGTTCCAAACGACATTCTCGGTTCGATCACGATCTCGTAAGGCATTCCGTCCGAAGGAGCATGGAAGGGGGCCCGCACGCGGCATTTCCCGGCAATGACGACCGGCTCATACTCACTTTCCCATATTGCATTCCAGTTTTGAGCCGCGATTGTCCGGAAGGAGTATTGGAGTCCGTGTTCATCACACACCTGCTTCAGGTAGGCCCCGACGGGGATCTCCCGGTACATATCCTCCCGGATAAACCCCTGGATACCGGGTTCCGTTTCAGTAAAGCTCTCGAAACCCAGCTCTGCCAGCTGTGCCATGACAATTTCCGGATCAAACCCGGAGAAGTTGGTGATGGAAACTTCGATGTAATCCATGGTTAGAAAGAGGTTACAATCTGCAGGAACTCATCGGCCTTTAGCGAGGCTCCTCCGATCAATCCTCCGTCCACATCGGGTTGTGCGAAAAGTTCGCGGGCATTTTTGCCGTTGCAGCTTCCGCCGTAAAGAATCGTCGTCTCATTGGCCGTATTGCCGTCATATTTTGCAGAAACCAGTCCCCGGATAAAGGCGTGCATCTCCTGGGCCTGTTCTTTGGAGGCGGTAACCCCTGTACCGATGGCCCAGACCGGTTCATAGGCAATGACAACATTGATAAAGGCGTCGACATTAAGGTGAAACAGGGATTCCTCCACCTGCCGTTTCACGACATCGAAGTGGTTGCCGGCCTCCCGTTCGGGCAACACCTCTCCACAGCAGAAAATGGGCCGGATGTTGTGTTTCAGCAGGGCATCCACTTTGCGTTGGATGAACTCATTGGTTTCATTAAAATATTTCCGCCGCTCCGAGTGGCCGATGATGCAATAGGCTAGATTCAGTTCTTTCAGCATCAACGGGCTTATTTCACCCGTGAAGGCCCCTGAGTCCTCAGGGTAGATATTCTGGGCGCCGACTTTAAAATTCGATTCGAATGCCACGTCCGTGGTCATTTCGAGGTACAGCGAAGGCGGACAAAGAACAACCTCCGCATCTTTCAGATCCACCTCGTCGAGCGCATCGGCTATTTCAGTGATCAGGGTCTCAGCTTCTGAGAATGTCTTGTTCATTTTCCAGTTTCCGGCAACAATCTGTTTTCTCATTGGTTAATTATTTTGGTTTAGTTTATTTGCAGTATGGGTAAATGGTCAAACGGGTAAACGGGGGAAATATTTTCATTGCAGCCTTATCCTCGGATCGAGGAGCCCGTAAACTATATCCACGAAAAAATTGATGATGATCAGGATGATGGAGATGAAGAGCACAGCACCCATCACCACCGGGAAATCGTATTTATCAAGGGCGTTCACGATCACCACGCCAATTCCCTTCCAGTCGAATACAAACTCCACAAATACTGCCCCGGCCAGCAGGGAGGCCAGCCAGCCCGAGATGGCTGTAACCACGGGGTTCAGGGCATTTTTAAGCGCGTGCTTCAGGATGACCCTTGATTTGCTCAGACCCTTTGCTTTCGCAGTGCGGATGTAATCCTGCGTCATCACTTCGAGCAGGGAGTTCCGGGTCAGCTCCACGATGATTGCCAGGGGGCGGATCCCCAGGGTGATGGCGGGGAGGATGAGGTTTTTCAGCTCCAGGAAGGTACCCCGCCCGAAATCGTCCACCCCGTAAAGGCTTCCCGTCATATTGAGCCCGGTAAACCTTGCCAGCACAAAGGCAAAGATCCAGGCGTTGAGGATGGCGACAAAGAATGACGGCAGCGACATCCCCAGGACCGAAAAGACAAGGGAGATGCGGTCGATCCAGCTGTTCCTGTACATGGCGCAGACGATGCCGACCGCGATTCCGACAATTATGGCAAAAGTCATGGCAACCAGGGCCAGGATGATGGTGTTTACGAACCCCTCGGCGAGAATATCCGAGACATTGCGTTTCGACTGGTACGACCGGCGCAGGTATGGCTCCTTCAGCACGAGGGAGGTGCTTCCGAACGAAATCACCCTCAGCGTTTTTCCATACTTCGCCGGATCCAGAAACCAGAAACCCGCCTGGTCTGAGGTATTGTGAAGCGAAACCGGCGAAAGGTCATTCAGATAGTTAAAAAACTGCATCACCAGCGGTTTGTCCCTGCCAAGATCCCGGTTGATGGCGGCCACGGATGCACTGTCGGCGCGCTGGCCCAGCATCATCCGGGCGGGATCTCCGGGGAGCACGTTGAAGAGGAAAAAGACCACAATGATCACCCCAAACAGGACAAGAATTCCGTACCAGAAGCGTTTGAGAATGAAGTGGAACATGAGGTTGATTTACGATTTACGATTTACGATTTACGATTTACGATTTACGATTTCGGATTTCAAATTTCAGATATAAAAATTATCTTCGAACAAGCATTCTATTTAACAAATCGTAAATCGTAAATCGTAAATCGTAAATCTGAAATGTGAAATCAGAATTTCTATGGTGATTATTTTGTTGTCATATATTCTTTTCTGAGCTTTTCGTATGTTGGGAAATCCCGGAATCCCCTCTTTGCGAGAACGTCT
>CAIKNA010000324.1 GCA_903828645.1 uncultured Bacteroidales bacterium | reverse complement strand
GAAGGATGTAAAATGGCTGAAGCACAACCTCGAATTTACAGGCGAGCTTTTCCTCGGGCATCTGCGCTACGGAACTTTCGGCAAAAACAACATCGAAACCTGCCACCCTTTTGTGTTGCAGCATAACTGGCTTACGCGAACACTCGTGGTGGCCGGCAACTTCAACCTTACCAATGTTGACGAGCAATTTCAAAAACTCCTTAACTTGGGTCAGCATCCCATCGAAACCACCGACACAATAACCATACTCGAAAAGATTGGTCACTATGTTGACAGCGAAAACGACGACCTTGTCAGGAAATTCAAAGCCGATGGATTGTCGAAATTCCAGATCAGCGAGATCATCCAGAAAAACCTGAATGTGCAAAGCATCCTCACCAAATCAAGCAAGGACTGGGACGGCGGTTTTGTGATAGCAGGCATGTTTGGCCATGGCGACGCATTTGTGCTCAGGGACCCCTGGGGCATCAGGCCGGCTTATTATTTCAAGAACGACGAGGTGGTGGTGGTGGCTTCCGAGCGCCCGGCCATTCAAACGGCTTTCAACGTGCCGGTGGAGTGGGTGCGTGAAGTCAAACCCGGCTTTGCTTTGATCATCAAAAAGGACGGAACGGCTGAGGAATATTGCTGCCGCGAACCACAGGAAAAGCGTGCATGCTCTTTCGAACGCATCTATTTTTCGCGGGGTACGGATAAAAATATTTACACCGAACGTAAAAAACTGGGCGAGTTCCTTGCTCCTTCCATTTTGAAGGCAGTGAACTACGACCTCGCCCACACCGTGTTTTCGTATATCCCCAACACAGCATCTTCGGCATTTTACGGACTTATCGAAGCCGTGAGTAAATTCTGCACCAAAGTGCAAAGGGAAAAGATCATGCAGCTGGGCGCAAACATCACCGCCGAAAAGGTTGATGAGATACTGGCCATCAAACCACGCATGGAAAAACTTGCCGTGAAAGATGCCAAACTCAGAACCTTCATCACGCAGGACAGCGGAAGGGACGACCTGGTGGCCCATGTGTACGACGTTACTTATGGCATTGTCAGAAACCACCAGGACACCATCGTTGCAGTGGACGACTCCATTGTGCGCGGTACCACCTTGAAGAAAAGTATCATCAAAATGCTCGACAAACTGCTGCCCAAAAAGATCATCATCGCATCGTCGGCGCCGCAGATCAGGTATCCCGATTGCTACGGAATTGACATGGCAAAACTGAGCGACTTTATCGCCTTCCGCGCTGCCATTGAACTGCTCAAGGAAACCAAACAAACCTCCGTGATCAACGAGGTTTATCAGAAATGCAAAAAGCAGGAACGCCTGCCCAAAGAAGAAATTGTAAATTACGTAAAACTGATCTATAAACCGTTTACAGCCGGACAAATTTCGGAGAAGATTGCGCAAATGGTGAAGGAAAGAGATGTGAAGGCCGAAGTGCAGATCATCTTCCAATCCATCGAAGACCTGCACGATGCCTGCCCTGACAATAAAGGCGACTGGTACTTTACAGGAAATTATCCAACACCCGGCGGCAACAAAGTTGTGAACAGATCGTTCATCAACTATATTGAACACCGGGATGAAAGGGCGTACGGGATCACCCTGGAGTAAAATTCAAAGCCCCAAATTCCAAGGGCTTCGCAGCCAGACTTGGAATTTGGAATTTGAAATTTGAAACTTGGGACTTATTAAAAAAATGTTGTTCACCCCCGAATATATCACCCTCTCCCAGCTTGCACAGGAAATAAAGGATGTGCTCGACGACAGCTTTGGCGACAGCACCTATTGGGTGATTGCCGAAGTGAGCGACATCAGGAATTATCCCGACAGGAATTATTGTTTTCTTTCGCTTATTGAAAAGAACAACGAAGGACTTTCAAAGCTTGATGCCGCTATCTGGCAATGGTCGTATCATATCATCGCCATTTTTGAAAAACAAACTAAGATCAGATTTGATAAAAATCTCAAACTGCTTTTCAATGTCAAAGTAAGTTTTCACAAACAATACGGTCTCCGCCTGAACATTATTGACATTGATGCTTCCTACACTTTGGGTCAGATTGAAAAAGAAAGGCAGGAAACGCTCAACCGGCTGGTGGCCGAAAACCCTGAACATATCAGACTTGTTGACGGGCAATGGTTCACTTTGAATAAAAGCCACGAACTTCCGCAGGTGGTGCAAAAGATCGCACTGATCACCGCTACCGATTCGGATGGTGAAAAGGATTTCAAACATGAGCTTGCCAACAACCCTTTTGGTTACAAATTCAACGTGACAGATTTTTTGACACAGATACAGGGGCAGGGCGCCGAACTGATGGTCATAAAAAAATTGCAGGAGATCAAAGAAAGCAAACAGGAGTTTGATCTGGTGGTCATCGTCAGAGGCGGTGGTTCACAGATTGATTTCGGTTCGTTCGATACCTATTTGCTGGCAAAGGAAGTTGCCTTGTTTGAAATTCCCATCGTCACCGGCAT
>CAIKNA010000323.1 GCA_903828645.1 uncultured Bacteroidales bacterium | reverse complement strand
TAGCCTTGTTTGGCGGGATGCTAGCCTTAAATGTGAGGGGAATGACCCTGAATGTTTCATCGGCAGTTGGCTTTATCGCACTTTTTGGCGTTTCCATCCAAAACGGGGTGATCATGATCTCCCATATCAATGCGCTGCGAAGGCAGGGAATGAAACTGAAAGATGCAGTTCATTCTGGTGCAGGTCACCGTTTACGGCCCGTAATGATGACCGCCACTGTTGCTGTCCTCGGATTGTTACCCGCATCTCTCTCAACCGGTATCGGCTCGGATGTTCAGCGCCCGTTGGCAACGGTAATCGTATACGGATTGCTGTTCGCCACATTGATCACACTTTATGTATTGCCGGCTTTGTACTACATGTCTGAAAAGAAATGGTCAAAGGACAAAGACTATGAACAAGTTCACTCATAAATTAAGATTGTACAGATGAGAATATTTACGATATGCCTGATTCTCCTTTTGGCTGGGGCAACCAAAACATTCAGCCAGACCGATCCCCTTTTTCACCAGGGTGGCCTTAAATTTAATGTTTATATGGATTTGGTGGGGAAACATAATCTCGATTATGCTGCTGAACGTTACGAGGTGAGTAAAGCGGAAGCAGCCATCGAAATAGCCAAAGTTTTTCCCGATCCTACCATATCATTCGGTATGTCGCAGGACCACAATGGGCATTTAACCACGGGGAACGGAGTTTCCGCCGGTCTGGATCAGTCGGTTGACCTTTTTGGAAAACGGAGGGCAAGGATCGACCTGGCCAAAAGTGAGCACGAACTTTCAAAGGCACTTCTCGCCGATTTCTTCAGGAATCTTGAGTCTCAGTCTGCAGAAACTTTCCTCGAAGCCCTGAAGCAAAATCAGCTTTACAAGGTCAAACTCAACTCATATCAGACCATGAAACGGCTGGCTGAGGCCGACAGCATCCGGCTAAAGCTTGGAAGTATCATGGAAATTGATGCCGTTCAAAGTAAATTGGAAGCCAGTTCCTTATTCAATGAATTATTGCAGTCTGAAGCTGATCTGAGAAACTCCTTGATTCAGCTTTCCCGGATGACAGGCAGTCTTAAGCTGGATACGCTCATTATACCAGAAGGGGATTTGACCTTCAAACCCCGACAGTTTGTGATGGCTGATCTGATTGTTACAGCACGGAATAAACGTGCTGATCTTGTAGTGGCCCTTTATAATAAAGAGGTGGCTCATAAGGCGTTAAGGTTGGCTCAAAAGGAGCGGAATATCGATCTGGATCTGACGCTTGGGATCAGTAACAGTTCATACATTGAGAGCTACGGTCCTTCATTTGCCACTGTTTCTGCGGGTATAGCGATTCCATTGAAATTTTCGAATCATTATAAAGGTGAACTTAAACAAGCCCAATTTCAAATCGCTCAATCTGAAGTACTTTATGAAAAGGCTGAATTGCAGATCAGTACCGAGATTGCACAGGCAATGCAAAATTATCAGGCTGCATGCAAACAAGTCGAAAGTTACGATCATGGGATGCTTGAAAGCGCTCAGAGTGTCCGGAAAGGGAAAATATACAGCTATAGCCGGGGTGAAACGTCATTGCTCGAAGTGCTGAATGCCCAGCGTACCTACAATGACATTCAACAGAATTATTTTGAGACT
>CAIKNA010000322.1 GCA_903828645.1 uncultured Bacteroidales bacterium | reverse complement strand
TTGCGAAGCCGTTTCAGCAGGTTTTTTTCAAACACCCCGTTGTTCAGATCACCGATCAGGGCAGCACAAGTTGTATACAATACTTTGTATCCCTGTTCACAGGCGATTAAGCCCAGAGCCTGGGCGAGATGCGATTTGCCTACACCGCAATCCCCGATCAGCAGGAGCGATTCCTGGTGTTTCATAAACTCCATGGTGGACAGATCCATCACCAGGGATTTGCGTAATTTGGGCTGAAAGCTAAAGTCAAAGTCCGAGAGCAGCTTGTATGGACGGGGCAGGTGGCTTTCCTTAATGCGGTACCGGATACCACATTCCTGCCTGAGTATGACTTCTTCTCTCAGGATCATTTCTAAAAAATTCAGTAATCCCAGTTGCTTTTCATGAGCCTGTTTTATTAGCTCGGTATGCTGTTGGGCGAGGTTCTTTAATCCCAGGTACTCGCTCATCTGGGCGATCGTGTCGGGTTTAGTCTTCATCATCTGGTAATTGATCAAACAAAGTTTTAATGGCATCGCGGCCCTGGGCATGGGTCTTCAAAAAGCGTTCTATCGTTTTGACGTCATAGACCCCATGGTCCATGGCACGGCCGATGGCCTTGAGGATATCTTCGGTAAAGTAATGAACCTTCAAGGCCAGTAGCGCGTTGAGGGCTGGAGTGGGATCTTTTTTCTGCAGTATAAGCTTTTCGCTATATTTTTCCATGATTGCCCCCATGGTGGATAAGCGTTGTTTTACCTCCGATAACTTGAGAACCCGGCCATGAGTAAAGGCTGGTGGCAGGCCAATGTAACGACCCGTGGCTCCCTTTTCGGCCAGGGGATGAGAGATGAGGAGTTTAAAATCGTGGGAGTAAATGATCAGATGATCGCTGGTGACTCTCAGAGGACAACTTTTAAACAGGTAATCCCCCGGAACATAATAGTAATATCCCTGGTAGTTAACGCAGGACTCCTGGTTCACGACCCGGTAGACAATAAGCGAAGTGTCATAATGGGTAGTGGGTAAAGGTAACAAACAAGGTACTTCATCAACGAACATGTCGATGGGCTTTCGACGTGTGGTACGGTGCACCCGTTCATCATTCACATGGGTAAGCCAGCTCCTTAACTGCTCTTTCAGGTCATTCTTATCCCGGAAGCGACGGCCATTGAGGAAGTTTGTTTCCAGGTAATAAAACGGACGTTCTATTTTTAAGTTCTCGGTAGGCTTTCCGGGATGAATCGTCAAGGGTCTGAAGCCATAATGCGAAGCGAACCCCAGGTAATGCCGGTTAAAGATGGGCTGGCCGCATTCCCACCGGTCCACGCATACCTTTTGGTTATCACTCTTGATCTCACGGGCAGCCCCGTCAAAATACATGAACGCGTGAACCAGGCATTCCATCAGGGTTCGCTGGATTTTATCTTCCACCACCTCAATATACTGGCGGCGACTGTAAGCCAGGATGTAGCTGAAGAAAGTCACTTTAGACTCCCGGCCTTCAGATGAGGTAAATTCGATCATGTATTCGCTCCAGTCATGAGCGGCACGCTGTCCGGGAGCAGTCTCCACGCAACGTATCACCGGATGACTTTTGGATGTTCGTATTTTACTTACATAAACCTCAACCATGCTGATCTTTCCGGGATAACCCTTTTCAAGTATCTGTTCATAGATTCTCTGCGTGGTGATATTCCCAAACTTCTGCAGCAAATCCTGGATATGCTCTTTATACGGATCCAGTTTGGAAGGGTAAACCCTGGGCTCTTTCAGATGGTTCACCCCCGTGGTTCGCCGGTGTTCATTCTCACGCAGGATTCGCAGTATCCGGCTCCTCCCACAATGATATTCCCGCCCCAGGCGGCGGATGGACCAACCCTGGAGGCGATGGTAAATCACACTGTTTTCAAAGGCTTCATCTTTCATACGATTGCAATGTTTTGTGAATGATCCCTGTTAACCGTTCCATAGGAGCCACTAATTCATTCATGGCAGGAAGTACCATCGCCTTTTGTTCAGCAGGTAGTTGCACTGTGTGTTCACTTTGCAACACCCCGCCAAGTATGTTTACCTGTAAGCGAAGCAATTCCCTGGCCTTTAACAACCGGTTACCGTGATCGGACAACCTGCTGTCATGCAACTTGTCGCCCTGCAAGGCCCCCCGGATCAACTCACGACTGTGGCTGTAAATATATCCGGCTTCCTGGGCGCTTTTGGCTTTTAACAGCTTTTCCACCACGATGGCACACTCTCGGCTGGTCAGTCGCTCCCGCGTCACTACCTCCAGGGCCTGACCCTGATTGCCACGTGGCAATTTCACCAGTTCCCTGCCATGACTCACCGTGATACTGCCCATGCGCAAGGCATCCTGAACCTCGGGCAGCAACTTCTCGATCAGGCTTAAGCGGCGGCATACCCAGCTATGGCTTTGACGCAGGACCCTGGCCACTTCCCTCTGGCTCATCCCATGATCATGAATCAAACTGCATACGATCAACCCCTGTTCATACATGCTTAAACTGCTGCTATGCCGGTTGTAATGAAGGATCATCGCCTTGGCCATGACCAGATCCACCTCGAAAACCAATGATTGTAACTCTTCCAGGCCAAGTTCCAGCGCCGCCCGGTAACGCTTGATCCCATCGATGATGTGATATCCATCGTCGTTTTTCAGTAATATAAGCGGCTGAAGTTGTCCTGTTGATTGCATCGACTGTGTCATGCTTCTCACCGCTTCGGGCTGGATCAGCCGAAACTCGTTCGACCATTCCCTGATATCCTGGGGTTTGACCATAATGGGATCCATGGGGGCGATTTTTGGCCAAAGATATTCCATCGTCCTAAGCTGGCCTATCGCGTCCGGATTTACAATCTTCGTACAAACATCGTTTGAACCTTTGTAATAGATTCCATGCCTGCAAGTTGTGATATGAACGCGTCCGGATTTACAATCTTTTTGTAATCCACCGCGATCATCGCGTAAACAGTATCATTTTCAGGTTGTTGTGACATGTACGCGTCCGGATTTACAATCTTCGTTTCAGATTCCGTTTTCCCAACTGTCCGGGCATTCCTCAACCGCTGCTTCTGCCGGTTTTCCAATACATAATCGGGATGAGATGCCCGGTAATCCCGTTGGTACCGGGAACAGGCCAGGGGATCGCCCTGATCCGCCTGCTTTTTCTTCTGGTCCCGGGCACGATGGAGTTTATCAGACCGGAAGAATTCATTGGTCTTGTATTTGTGCCGTTCAAAAATAAGCTTGCGCTCTGACTGGCAGGCCTTTTCGCCACAATATTGCTGTATAAGATGCTTGAGCTTTTTGTTCGATGGAACTTCTTTGCCACAATGTCGGCATACCAGGGTTCGCATAGACGTCCTTTTTTACGTCTACGTAATACACCGTTTTTGGTGGCATCAATTTATGTCAGGAAATGGTACCGAACTGGTTCAGGCCTGAAATTTGCTCACCGTTCCTCCTGTACTATGCATTATATCACGCCAGCATTGGGTGTTTGGCCCTGGATGACACTTGTAGCAGTCGGTGGTTGTTCCTGTATTTATAAATCCTCCGTGCTTCTGATGGATCGCCTGTGAAAATGGTGGAGCTCCTCCTGATCCAGGCATACCCAGTGCATTGTCAGAATGACAATTGGCACAGAGAATGGGTTTGTTGGCGATATTGAAACCAGAAACCTGCTCATGGGCCTGTAAAATAGCCATTTCGCTGGAATGACAGCCCGAACTTACGCAATTAATCTCATGGGAAATGGGAATTACACTTTGTGTAGATCCTACCTGGGTGCCGCCTGAAGAGAATGCTTTTATAATGGTAAGCTGATAGGGTGTGGAAGTTGTGAGAGCGGCGTCAGGGTAAGCTGTAATTGGAATGCCTGTGGCATAATGATAATTGATGGTATCTGCATTCAGCATTGTACCGGTTAACCCAAAGCCTGCAAGACCGACATTTGGTGCGAGGGTGACCCCGAATAAATGCTGGGAATAGGTCCAGAAATTGGTTTTACCTACGGAATATGTATTCCCGGGAATTTCATATGTGACATACATTCCGCTCGAATGGGGCATTACGACAGGCAACGCAGTTGAACTGCCCTTCTGGATGATATGAACCTTCTGGTTGTTGTAAGGCGGCAGAATACACATATTGGTAAAGTCAAGGTTTGCACAATGCATACCAAGGTCATTCCAGGCAATTACGACGTATTGGGCCGTCTCTGGTTTTGAAGGTTTCTCTGGTTTGAAAGAAACAAGCATTAATGGCAGGATAATACCCACGATGAACAATGCTGATAATTTTTTCATTTTGGCCGGATTTTATGTTTATTTATTTGTTATAAAATTAACAATTAATTGTGAGAAAGCGGTTACATTTTTTCTGTATTGACGAAACATGATAAATATTTCCCCTTTCAAGAGGTTATTCGAGTATGTAAAGAAGATTATAGACTTGTAAATTGAAAAATCATAACTTAGCAATAAAATCATGGCCATGAAAAAACATCTCTTTTATTTCAGTTGCGGACTTCTGTTAGCCCTTATTTCTTGCCAGGGAACTCAAAAGAAACAGAATGCCAATGTACCCAATGCCGATTCGGTATTAATGATGGCAAAAAATATTTTTCAACCGCTGCCAATGCAAGCTGTAAATCCCGATAATCCCATCACACCTGAAAAGGTTGCCCTGGGAAAACAGTTGTATTATGACAACAGGCTTTCGATGCACAATACCGAAAGCTGCAATACGTGTCATAACCTGGCAACCTATGGTGTTGACAATAAGGCTACCAGTCCGGGTGATAATGGAAAAAACGGGACGAGAAACTCGCCTACCACGCTCAATTCAGCATTGCATTTTGTGCAGTTCTGGGATGGACGCATGAAAGATGTAGAGGAACAGGCCGGCGGACCAGTTATGAATCCGGCTGAAATGAGCATGCCTGATGAAAAGGTTGTAATGGCCAGGTTTGAGAAGGTTGATGGATATAAAAAAATGTTCACAACGGCATATCCGGATCAAAAACATCCCATTACCTTTGAAAATATGCGTAAAGCGATTGCTGCTTTTGAAAGAACGTTGATCACCCCTGTGAAATTTGATAAGTTCCTTGCCGGTGAGACAGCCTCACTTGACACCTCACAACTGAGAGGATTGAAAACATTCATGGAAACCGGTTGCACAACTTGTCATGCAGGATCTTTGCTGGGAGGGACCATGTTCCAGAAATACCCTCTGTTTGGAGCTCATAAAGATTACACGGGTAGTGTTGTAGATGACTACGGTCGAATGCAGGCCACTAAAAACGAAGCCGATAAGTACATGTTCAAAGTACCATCCTTGCGCAATGTCGCAGAGACCTGGCCATATTTTCATGACGGGAGCGTGAAGGACCTCGAGAAATCTATACAGATCATGGGTAAAGCCCAACTGAATAAGGACCTTACCCCCAGACAGGTTTCAGATTTAACGGCTTTCATGAAATCTCTTAGCGGTGAAATTCCGGCTGATGCAAAACAGGTTCCAACAGCATTATAAGAATAAGCATTAGCGGTCTTTTTCGAGATTCATTTTTCCCAGGATCCACTTCATGGGGAAAAGCATCGAAACTCTTCTTTGGTAAACCCTGTATTCATCTCCGAACTCCTGAACAAGTTTTTGTTCTTCGAGAAGGGTACCAATGATTACATAGATGCTCAGGATGATGTTAACGATTAAAAATGTAACATCCAGGTTGGTAGCCCATATTAACGGGAAAATGGCTGCATAAAACGGATGCCTTACTACACCTAGTATACCGTTCGAATTAAGCTTGCCAGTTGCATTAATGAGGTTATGATTTACTGATTCTTTAATCTGTTTCAAACCTAAAAAGATTGACATATCATATTGCCGGGCACCGGTATAGAATAGAAGCAACCCCACTGCCAGCAGCATGAACCGAACAGGAATGAGATAACCTTCCCACATAAAGAATGGTGTTTCCCGTATCGAATAGGTGTAGAAAACGACCGGAATCAGTAAAACCAGGGCAACGAGGTTATAGAATAACCGGTAGTATTTAAATGAGTCACACAGTTTCTTTTTGAGAAAATTGGTGAATTTCGGAGTTATCAAGGCACTGTGCAGGGTGCAATAGGATATCCATAATATGGCCAGTATTATATATTTCATCTTGTGAAGTCAGGTGATGTAAAGGTATTGGTTTATTCCCTTGAACCAGCATATTCAGAATGTCAGTGTTTTTTCCACCCATTTCGTGAATAAGGTCCGCTACTTTTTTGAATATCGTAAACCATCCAGGTTTTTACTATAAGCGGTAATTTAATTGATCAATTTTGGCAAATTTCCGTGGATGAAAAGATTAGTGAATAAATCTACTTTCAGATTTTGTCTTCCACGCGTAACAATAAATTAACATTAAGTTAATATTAACGTAACGTTCCCGGTTTATACTTAAGCTAATTTTGCACGAATAAAATTAACCAAAAACGCATAGTAAAAAAAAATCACAACAACATCTGACATAGACTAGATGCCAATGAAGAGTTTAAATGAACATATCATGCCAATAATGGGTGTAATCCATATCATAGCAAGAAGGATAATGTTTCAGTAAAAGCCAAGTCGGAATTTGACATGATTGCTCGTCTAATCGTTTACAATGTATGTAATAAATAAAAGGAAATATCCTGTTTACAAACAATCAATAACTAAAATGATGAAAATAAATAGAAAAATTGCGTTAGGATTTGCTGGATTGCTAGCTCTTCTTGCCTTTTATGTAAATCAACCGGTATCAGCCCAGGGAAGTTCAAAGGAACTTATTGGAGCAGGCGCTACCTTCCCTTATCCGTTATATTCAAAGATGTTTGATGCATACCACAAAGGAAAAGGAGTACAGGTCAATTATCAGTCCATTGGTTCCGGTGGCGGGATCAAGCAGCTTGAAAACAAAACGGTTGATTTTGGGGCATCAGATGCGCCTTTGAGTGATGAAGAGTTGAAAGCAATGCCCGGTCAGGTAATTCACATTCCGACCTGTCTTGGGGCTGTTATGATTACTTATAATATTCCGGGAAATCCCAAATTAAAATTAACCTCTGATGTGATTGCTGATATTTTTCTGGGAAAGATAACCAAGTGGAATGATAAACGTTTGACTTCGTTAAATCCGACAGCCAAATTACCCGATCTGGCAATTACAGTGATTCACCGTTCCGATGGCAGCGGTACAACCTATGTTTTTTCAGATTACCTGAGCAAGGTGAGCAACATATGGAAGACAAAGCCCGGTACAGGCAAAGCGCTTGACTGGCCTGCAGGTATCGGAGCCAAAGGGAATGAAGGGGTTGGCGGAATGGTCAAGCAAACCCCCGGAAGTATTGGTTATGTGGAGCTGGCTTATGTTATTCAGAATAACATCTCTGCTGCCACGGTGAAAAATAAATCCGGTAATTTTATCGAAGCTTCCTTAAAATCTATCAGCGCTTCCGCAGCTGTAAAACTTCCTGCCGATTTAAGGGTATCATTGACAAACACAGATGCCAAAGATGGCTATCCTATAACAAGTTTTACCTATATTCTGCTTTATGAAAAGCAGAATTATGGCGACAGGACCATGGAGAAAGCAAAAGGAACAGTTGAGTTGGTAACTTGGATGATTACCAAGGGACAGCAATTTGCAGAACCGCTGCTTTACGCCCCCCTGCCAAAAGAAGCTGCAGCAGCTGCAAACAGCAGGCTGAAACTAGTTAATTTTAATGGCAAACCTCTGATGTAATTTTCACGTTGAAGAATTAAAAGCGACCTGCTTCCGATAAGGGATACAGGCGCTTTATTTTTTATAAGAATATGTATATTGCGGGGATCCTGATTATTCCCGGGTCATATAAAACCGGTTTTTTTCAATGCAACTTCAAGTACAACAAACCAGGATCATCAGGAGATTAAAGATACGTGAAGCGTTATTTCATAAGACTTTATCGCTATCTGCCATTATTCTGATTATTTTGCTCTTCTGCATGTTCCTTACCCTGCTGGTCTCATCATTGCCTTCAATCAAAGCGCTTGGATTGAAATTTATTTACGGCAACACCTGGGACCCGGTTTCCGGGGAATTCGGGGCCTTATCTTTTCTGGTCGGGACATTGCTTACCTCACTATTGGCCCTGCTGATCTCAACCCCCTTTTCTTTGACCATCGGCCTGTTCCTAGGAGAGTATTACCCCAAGGGTTGGTTCAGCGCGTTGTTGAAGAATGCTGTTGAATTGCTGGCAGGTATCCCTTCGGTTATTTATGGATTCTGGGGAATTTACTTCATTGTTCCAATAGTGAGGAGTCTTGAAATGAAACTCGGGGCACCACCCATAGGGGTGGGCATCTTCACAGCTTCACTGGTATTATCCATCATGATTATTCCTTTTTCTGCCTCTCTGATACGGCTTGTTATTTCCATGGTTCCTGTTACCCTTAAAGAAGCCGCCTATTCGTTAGGCGCTACGCGTTTCGAAGTAATCCGTTATATCATCATCCCGTATATCAGGTCAGGTTTATCGGCTGGCATTCTTTTAGCCCTGGGCAGGGCCCTTGGTGAAACAATGGCAGTTACTATGTTAATTGGCAATACTCAGGCTTTACCGCATAGTCTTTTCGCTACCGGCGATACCATGGCGAGTGTTATTGCAAACCAATTCACAGAGGCAACCGGGAAGGTGTATTTTTCGGCATTGATCGAAATCGGTCTTTTCCTGTTTGTCGTGACGACAATCATCAACATCATTGGAAGAAACATCATTAAAAGGTTCGAATCATAATGAAGGAACGCCTTCGATACCGTAATGCGAGGAATTTAGTATTTAAGTTTTTCGTCATAGTTTTTACTCTTATTTCTGTTGTCCCGCTTGTTTTGCTCATTTTATATATTTTCAAACAGGGGATTTCGGTTATAAACTGGAATTTTTTCACCAGTCTTCCCAAACCGGTTGGTGAAATCGGCGGAGGGATTTTTAACGCATTGGTTGGGAGTCTGCTCATTATACTGGTTGCCACTATGATGGCTGTGCCTTTTGGAGTTACTACCGGAATGTATTTCAGTGAAAATTCCCGAAACTGGGTTTACAAATTAGCTCATCTTAGTGTTGATGTGCTTCAGGGGATCCCTTCTATCGTGATAGGGATCATAATCTATCTTTGGTTGGTGAAACCGTTCGGTAAGTTTTCTGCTTTTTCGGGAAGTGTTGCCCTCTCTTTTATGATGCTGCCATCCATCATTAAATCTACTGAAGAAACCCTGAAACTTGTACCGCATGCATTAAAAGAGGCATCACTTTCCTTGGGGGTGCCTTATTATAAAACCATGCTACGGGTGGTTATGCCTGCAGGAATAAGCGGAATATTGAACGGGGTAATTTTGGGCGTTGCACGGGTGGCAGGGGAAACAGCTCCATTGCTTTTTACGGCATTTGGAAACCCTTTTCTCAGTTTAAATATATTTAAACCCATGGCCAGCCTGCCACTAATCATCTTCAATTATGCCATCAGCCCCTATGATGAATGGCACCGGCTTGCCTGGGGCGCCTCATTTATCCTGGTTTCAATGGTGTTAATACTGAACATACTGACTAAACTGACCGAAAAAAGATGGAAGGTACAATTTTAAAAACAGAGGATTTTAATGCATGGTTTGGCAGTACACAAGTATTGAAAAATCTCAATATCAGTATAGCAAAGCATAAAATTACTGCAATAATGGGGCCTTCAGGCTGCGGGAAGTCAACCTTCATAAGGTGCATCAACCGGATGCACGAACTCAATCAGAACGCGACTACCACTGGAAAGATTTACCTTGACGGACAGAATATTTACGAACAAAACCCTACAATTCTTCGCAGGCATATCGGCATGGTGTTTCAGAACCCAAACCCGTTCAATACGATGAGCATATACCAGAATGTCATTGCAGGGTATACTTTAAACGGATATAAGCTTAACAGGGCCGAACGGGATGTAGTAGTTGAAGAATCTCTCGAAAATGCGGCGCTTTGGGACGAGGTTAAAGACAATTTGCATAAAAAGGGGACATTTTTATCGGGCGGTCAGCAGCAGAGGCTTTGTATTGCACGTTCACTGGCAATGAAACCCGAAATACTCCTGCTTGACGAGCCGACTTCGGCCCTTGATCCTATTTCCACTGCAAAGATCGAGGAATTGCTTTTCGGACTGAAACAAAGTTATACCATTATTATTGTCACCCATAATATACAACAAGCTGCCCGGATCAGTGATTTTTCAGCTTTTTTCTATCTCGGGGAGGTATCCGAATGGGATGAAACCAAAACCATTTTTACAAATCCAAAAAACATCCAGACCCAAAATTATATAACAGGAAGATTTGGTTAATTTTCAGATCAGAAGTTAGAGAGTTCGCCACACTAAGGCGAGATAAATGATTGTAACGTCATCCCGCTGTAAAAATGATTTGATGTTAACAAAGCTGATCAATTTTTTATTTGCTACACTTAATACAATTCAATGTGCACAGTATTCTGTGAAAGTGTGAATTATGTAAAATATTTCAGGAATTGTATAACACAAATATTTGTAGAATGCTTAATATTTGCCTCACTTTAAGCATATAAATTCTTTAACCCTGGCGATGCCAGGAATATAATCCTTAGATTATTATGAGGGGGACTTTATATGTCCACAGGTCCGTAAGTGTTTGCTGTTAACCCTAATGACGGTAAACTGATTGGGATGAAACACATCAGGGGTCGATTCGGTATCGTAAATTCAGCTTTTATAGGTGGCACCATCTACCTGGGCAATTCATGGGATTGGGTAATCGCTTTGCCGATATCGGAAGTAAACCATACCTATCGCCCGTAATCAACCATTAGCTCAATAAAAATGTAAGAAATATGACAGAGACAGCTGAAAATATTGAATCAGTAAAAGTACGCAATCGCCGTGTTCACATGGCAAACGAAAGAACCTTTCTTGCATGGATAAGAACAAGCATTGGGATAATGGCATTTGGTTTCGTTGTTGAAAAGTTTGCATTGTTCATAAAACAAATGTCACTGGTATTGGGTAAACCAAATATTGAGAATGCTTTGCCTCCTTCTCATGGATATTCAGCAATGGTTGGAATATTCCTCGTTGGTCTTGGTACATTGATGGGGCTATTGGCATTGTTCAGGTACAAGAAAGTTGAAAAACAAATTGACAAGGACACCTATGAGCCATCCTCGGTCCTTGTTATGCTGCTGACATTCTCAATCATTGCAGTCGGGATTTTCCTCGTAGTATATTTGATTCATAGTATATAATATCAGGTTGAAATGGCTTCAAAGATTTTATGTGTCTCCAATTATAAAAAGAACATAGACCATGGCGAAGAGAAAGTCACTTACCATCGTTCAAATGAACGACACTCATGCTTATTTTGATTTGCACCAGGAGCTATTCTGGCAGGGCGATCGTTCAGTATACCGTCGAGCAGGAGGTTACGCACGCATTTCGGCAATCGTAAAACAGATCCGGGCAGAGAGTCACGGGAATTGCCTCTTTTGTGACTGCGGGGACACCCTGCACGGCACATTTCCTGCTGTAAATACACAAGGGAAGGTATTGATCCCAGTTTTAAACTCATTGGGACTTGATGCCATGACAGCACACTGGGATTTTGCTTATGGTCCAAAGGCTTTTAACCAGCTGACCGCTGAACTTAGTTATCCAATGCTGGCAAACAATGTTTTTGAAAAGGAGACAAAAAAGCAGATATATCAGTCGTATGCAATAAAGGAAATGAACGGTTTACGGGTAGGAATCATTGGGATAGCCTCGAACATTGTGGACAAGACGATGCCTCCTTCCTACAGCGAAGGGATATTCTTTACCCTGGGTAAGGATGAACTTCCTTCAATTATCGATGTGCTGCGCACCCAGGAAAAGACAGATCTGATCATTTTACTCTCGCATCTTGGATTTCCTCAGGACATGAGGTTATTGTCCGAAGTTCAGGGTATAGATATTTGTCTCAGCGGTCATACCCATAACCGGCTTTACAAGCCGGTTCTCAGTGGGAAAACTATTGTGATTCAGTCAGGCTGCCATGGTTCTTTCCTGGGGCGCCTGGACCTGGAGGTGGATGGTGGACAAATCATTGATTATAAGCACCGGCTGATTGAAGTTGAAGAAGCCATACAACCCGATCCCATAACAGATGAACTAATAAGACAAGCACTAGCGCCCTATAAGAATGATCTCTCTGAGGTTGTTGGTGAAACTGCTACGGCACTCAACCGAGGTACCATGCTTGAGACAACTATGGACAATTTCCTCCTTCAGGCTTTACTCGAAAATACTGGTGCTCAATTGGCATTTTCGAATGGCTGGCGCTATGGTGCGCCAATTGTTCCTGGGAAGATAACCTTGAATGACCTTTATAACATGATCCCAATGGACCCACCTGTCTCGACAGTCGAGTTGAAGGGTGAAGAAGTCAGGATGATGCTGGAAGAGAATCTTGAAAGGACGTTCTCATGCGATCCATACCAGCAGATGGGAGGATATGTCAAACGCTGCCTTGGTCTTAATATTTACTTCAAGATAGAAAATCCACCGGGACACCGTATTCAAAAATTATTTGCAGGCAATAAAGAGGTTCAGCCTAACCAGTATTATACGACAGCATTTGTAACAATGCAAGGGGTCCCTCAGAAATACGGACGCAATCGGGAAAACCAGTCGGAACGGATTATAGATGTTTTGCGAAAGTATCTGGCTACTCATCACCCTGTTCACGCGGACCTCAGGGGCACTTTTGTTGCGATATAACAAGGGTCCCGACCTTTTTATATTAATCACAAACGTAGTGGATAGATATACATGTTATGGGAATTCAATCACATCATCATGAAAATCCTTCCGGCAGGTTACTTATTAGTATCCTGCTGAACGGATTGATCACACTGGTTGAAATTGTCGGCGGGGTTTTCTCCAATAGCCTGGCATTGATTTCAGATGCCATTCATAACCTGAGTGATACTCTTGCTCTGATACTTGCCTGGTTTGCGAATAATTTCAGTGGTAGAAAGCCAGATGCCAGACGTACTTTCGGGTATAAGCGATTTGAGATACTTTCAGCATTCATTAATGCATCGGTTCTGACAGCGATTTCCATTTATCTTATCTATGAAGCTATCCTGCGATTCCTTCATCCGGAACCCGTCCGGTCAGGTCTCATGTTCATTATTGCCGGAATCGGGTTGGTGACCAACCTTACCTCCATGCTGTTTCTCCACCATGACTCGAGTAAGAACCTGAACATAAAAGCAGCATATGTACATCGGCTTGGCGACACATTATCATCTGTGGCTGTTATTGGAGGTGCAATTCTTCTCTATTATACAAAGGTCTTATGGATTGACCCTTTGTTAACGCTCATCATAAGTATCGTGATTATTATTCAGGCCTATAAAATTTTGCGTGAATCCATAAATATCCTTATGCAAAGTACTCCCGGAAATCTTAATTTGGATGAGATTAAAATTTGTCTTGAAAAATATCCAATGATCAGAAATATCCATCATGTTCATTGTTGGCAGCTCCAGGATCATGACATCCTCTTCGAAGCTCATATTGAAACATCAAAAGATCTGTTGTTGAGTGAATCCGGTAAATTACTGAAAGAAGTTGAGGAAATATTAAAGCAAAAATTTCAAATTACCCACACAACCCTTCAGGTGGAATTTGATGTTTGTGGAGATAAAGCGATGATTAAACAGCCATAAACAATGACTGGCTAATGATTAACTTCGTGCACTCGAAAATTCATTATGAAATATTGGATACTTGGACTATTATGGATAACCTATTGTTCGCTACATAGTGGATTGATAACTCCTGAGGTTTCCTCATTTTTAAAACAGAGATTAGGTGACAAATACAAGTATTTCAGATTGTTTTACAACA
>CAIKNA010000321.1 GCA_903828645.1 uncultured Bacteroidales bacterium | reverse complement strand
CCTTTCACCCCGGCATCACGCAAGTTTGAGTTCCATTCAAAGGAGTTGGTCTGCCCTTCAGGTGTTCCTAATAAATACCGGTAGTCGCTGTAAACAAATGTAAAATTTCCGAAGAACTTTTTATTAAACAGGTGATTCCAGCGGATGGTCCCCGTTGCATTGCCCCAGCTCATTTCGGCAAACTCATTCTTGAAGACATCACGTCCGAAATATCCGGATAGAAAAAGATGGTTGTTATCATCGATCCGGTAATTGACCTTTGCATTGAGATCATAAAAATAGAGTTTATTATCCCGGAGTGCTTTATCTGATGCGAAAGCGAGGAAGAGATCCGCATAGGTGCGTCTTCCGGAAACAATGAATGAAATATGATCTTTCCATATCGGACCTTCCACCGTGAGACGCGAAGCGATCAACCCAATTCCTCCGGTTACCTCGTACCGTTTTGAGTTGCCTTCTTTCATGCGTACATCAAGCACCGACGAAAGTCTCCCCCCGTAAACCGGCGGGATATCTCCTTTATAAAGTTTGACATCTTTGATGGCATCGTTGTTGAACACTGAAAAGAATCCCATCAGGTGTGAAGCATTATAGACAGTGGCCTCATCAAGGATGATAAGGTTCTGATCGGGTGCCCCGCCGCGGACACTGAAACCGCTTCCTCCTTCACTTACCGACTGCACCCCCGGCAATAACTGGATCGCCTTGATGATATCAACTTCACCCATCAGTGAAGGAATCTTTTTTATGGTCTTTATATCCATTTTAAAAGTACTCATTTCGGGCCTGGCAACGTTTTTATTGGCTTTGTCGCTTTTTACCTCGACTTCGCTCAGAACTTCAGCCAAAGGCTCGATCTCGATATGAATTGTTTTTGGGGATGTGAGATCAACCTGTTCCTTCACCGTTTTATACCCGATAAAAGAATATTGCAACGTGTATTTCCCCTCGGGAAGTGTAATTGAATAGCGGCCATATAGATCAGTTACCGTTCCTGTTTTCATCTCCACTACAAATATTGTTGCACCTGTCAGATCCTCACCATTTTTTTTGTCACGGACAGAACCGCTGATGGTCCATTTTTTTGCAAGTTCCGCCTGGGCATTTGCCTGGATATTGGAAGACAAAAATGTTATCCATATGAATATAAAAGAAAAGTTTCGTATCATCGGAGTTAATGATTTGAATGAGTGACCTGGTAATTAGACGGCAATCTCTTTTAAAAGTTACCTAACTGGAATAAATTATTCCCCTGGAATGGATGCTATGACTGCCATTCAGGTATAATTGTGTGAATTAATAAACAAAGATGAAAAAAATCGGGAGAGCTTATGTTAATTAATTATCAATTCTTTCATAAAACAAAACCATCCGCAGCCGATCCTCCCAAGCAGGGGAGAAATCATATGCAACTTGCTCCAAATGATTACCAATATGATAATTACACCCCAATAAATGGAATGCCAGATAAGACCGATGGTAAAAATTGGAAGAAAACAGGCGTTAAAAAATTGCTCATTATTTTTTATTCTTCCCAGTCTTCATCTTCTGTTCCATGTTATCTGAAGTCTCTTTCACGATTTGCTGAATTGCTGGCTCTGCAGCCGCTGTGATCATCATTATATTGACCATCATTTTTTTTCCCGCCGAGGTCTTGTAGAATTCTACCAATTGTTCTATCTCCTTTCCCGTAAAACACTGGCGGTATAAATTGATCAATATGTTCCCGATCAGATGATGTGCATGACCATGCTGACATTCATCCAATAGATTGGAATAAAATTCTTTGGAATGCTTTGTATCATTAGTCAGTTTACTCATTATTGAATATTTAATAACCGTGTCAAAGCTGAGCAGACCACGTTCTGCTCTAAAAATGCGTATATTTTTTGTCAATGAATCCTCAGGCGGGCTGGTTGTGTCAACTTTAAGGTTGAGATTGCCGAACAGCGGCTGGAGGTTGGAAGGAATTTCGGTTGAATTTTTTTGTGCAATTGTGCTAACCGGGAAAAAGCATATTCCCAGTAGAATGAAATTAAACATAATTGTTTTCATTGCTTTCTTGAATAAGAAACTACGATCGTTTGGTTCATCTGGTCGTTTGGAAGTTGAGTAATTATTTTACAACGAAGACTCAATAAACGCCATGCTTTAACGGTTTGTGGCTATCAATCCTCAACAAATTTAAATAAAAACAAATTAATTTTCCCTGATCCTGCCTGTTAATTGTGTATTACTAAACGTTAACCCGGTTAATGCCAGGTGACGATCTTCAGGAATAGACTCTCAGCGCAGCCTTCCTGACGAAATCACCCGTCTGCTTTTTCACATTCCCTTTATTTTGAACAGGTGCTTCATTATTGCCGGAACCGGGGAGCTTTCCGATCGGGGGCCCGGGTGTCCCGGCGATTTTGCCAAGAACCTGAATCAATGTGTCAACATCCGCTTCGCTGTTTTCAATGCCAAGGCTCACCCGCAATATTCCAGGTAAATTTATTTTTGGGAAAAGGGTCAGCAGCAGGTGTTGAAAATGCTCCAGCCCATGCCCTACCCTTAGCAGATGCTTGACCAGCAGGTGAGCGCAGTGACAACCGTATCGCACACCGATTCCTCCTCTGCCGGCCAGTTCTCTGGCCAAACGGTCGGGCATGATCCCTTTCAGGGTAAAGACAATGACGCCAACCTTCTTGTTGAATCCAGGCGAATCGGGGTCTTTTATCCCGTAGATCCTGAGACCCGGTATCTGTGCCAGACCAGGCAGTACCCGCCTGGTCAATGACTGTTCTTCCTCCCTGATCACATCCATGCCGATCCGTTGTATAAGGAGAAGCGCCTTTCCCAAACCTGCGATGCCTCCGGCATTCTCTTCGCCTGACGATTGTATCTGTTCCAGTTCGGCTGAGTTGAAATTCAGCAACCCCTTTCTGACCACCAGGACTCCGCAGCCGAAGGGAGCGTAAACTTTATGGGCGGAGAAAGCGAGATAATCTATAACGCATTTTCCCATTTCAACTTTACGGTGAGCGACCAACTGCGCGGCATCCACCAACAGGCGCGCGCCGTACCGGTGAACGATCCGGCCGATCTCTTCCAGATCGTTGCAGGTGCCGAGAACATTGGAGGCACCGCAAACCGCTACAAGCTTGATTCGTTTCTTTCCATGCAGACCCTCCTTGTTGCAGGCTTTTAATATGGAATCCAATTCCTTCAGATCAATAAAGCCATCATCGTCTATTGACAACCGGATCAGTGAATGGCGGGGAACCATTCGCCATGGCAGGTCGTTGGAAGAGTGCTCAAGGAGTGTGTTGAGTACAACAGGTTCTGTCTCCCCTGCAGGTTCCCGCCCCAGGCTTTCGGCCACCAGGTTAATTGCTTCGGTGGTATTGGAGGTGAAAATCACTTCAAAGTCATCGGGGGGCGCACCAAGAAATTTGGCACAAATAATCCTGACTTTATTAATGATCGCTTGCTGGGTTTGTAAAGGCTGGCGCCATGTTTGGCGCACAGCATTCCAGACTGGCATGAATGTGGGAGTACTGGCCGCATTATCCAGATTAATATAAGGTCGGGTTCCTTCCAGGGTCGGAACAAGAACATTCCGGCCAATGTGGGTCTGCCTGAGTTTTTCGAGAAGCTTATGACCTGTATATTCCTGCAGTTCGTCATGGCAGAGAATTTGGTCGGCTTCTATATTTTTAGCGGTTTGGTCCACGAAGGAGACCTGACCGGATTGCCTGAGCAACTGTAAAGCTTTGGCAAATGCGATAATGTTGATGATGGCGGGCGTACCCGCTTCGAACCTGCCGGGGGCACCAGCCCAGATGACCCAACCGGGAGAAATAAGCCGGGTCGTCCCTCCACCGGTATGAAAAGGAATGCCTTTGGGCAAGGCTTTTCTTTTTACGGCCAATGCCCTTACTCCTAATGGTAAACCTATGTCCGCGCTTGACAGACTGTAAAAGTTATCTGGTCCGAGTTGCTCCCTGAGGAGTGCTGATCCCATGGGGGAGCAAAAGACGACAATGTATTTCCTTTTATTCAGACCCAGGTATTCGATAATGATTTCCCTGGCCAGTTCGAATAAATGGGTTGTCACCAAGGAATTATGCCCGCTGCCCCGGTGAACATTGGAATAGGTCTCTAATGCTGCGTATACTCCACGTTCCAGTGCTGCATATATTTCACCTGTTTCATTATTTTGGGGAGTGCCGTTTCCTGTTTTATTAAGTTGAAAAACTTCAGGTATCCCGCTTTGTGCATGGTTGATTGTTCTCATCTTTTAATTGAAAGCTGGTAATAAGGTGTTCATAGTT
>CAIKNA010000320.1 GCA_903828645.1 uncultured Bacteroidales bacterium | reverse complement strand
GGCGGTTCCATGTATGGAATCCGGAAAGAATATGCACGACCATTGGAAACTACAATTTTACCCAGGACCAAGATTCCAAATCTCTTTTTTACCGGTCAGAATACCAATATGCACGGGGTTTTGGGTGTAACCATCGGGGCTGTCATGACCAGCGGAGAGATCATCGGACTGGAAATGCTGCTGAAAAAGATCAGAAATGGCTAGAAGACTTACGAAATCGCAGAAAGCCCTGGTATGGGCTATCATCATAATCAACCTGGTGATCATCCTGGTAATGTGGTACCAGGTAAGAACAACCATCAACCCGCCACGGTTATCAAGTAAAATTAAGGCGGATGAAAAAGTCTCACATCCCGAAAAGGACTTTTATTATTGTGAGAATGACTGGCTGCAAAAAAGCAATTCAGGTTTGTGGGAATTATACATCGAAGGTGCTCCTTTCAAACGTGGGGTGATTGAAGGCAAACTGACAAAAGACCTGATCGAAAAACAGGAGAAAGCATTCATCGGCCGGTTGCAGGAGATGATCCCGTCATCCTTTTATCAGCATTTCCTGAAATATTTTATTTACTGGTTCAATCGTGATCTGGATAAATATGTCTCTGCAGAAAACAAGCTGCAGATCTTCGGAATTTCCCTTTCCGCATCCGACAAATATTCGTTCATGGGATCAAAATACCAGCGTATGCTGAACTACCATTCGGCGCACGACATTGGTCATGCACTGGTGAACATGGGAATGGTCGGTTGTACTTCCTTCGGTGTCTGGAACGGGAAATCAAAAACCGGCAAACTCCTGGTCGGAAGGAATTTCGATTTTTATATGGGCGATGAATTTTCACAGGAAAAGATTGTATGCTTCGAAAAGCCTGATAAAGGCTACCCTTTCATGATCGTCACGTGGGGAGGTATGATCGGTGCGGTGTCCGGGATGAATGAAAAAGGATTGACCGTCACGATCAATGCTGCACGGTCGGAACTGCCAAAATCCGCAAAAACACCGATTTCACTGGTGGCCCGAGAGATCCTGCAGTATGCTTCGAACATAAGCCAGGCTGCTGACATCTCAAAGAAACATGAGACCTTCGTTTCTGAATCAATCCTTGTGGGATCAGCGGAAGACAATAAAGCCGTGATTCTCGAAAAGTCACCATCAGGAATGGAAATAGTTGAATCCACTACCGATTATATTATTTGTACGAATCATTTTCAGTCCGCACAAGCACAATCAGATCCTGCAGTCATAAAGGATATGAAAGAAAATGCCACATCCTACCGTTACAAAAAAGTAAACCAGGATCTGAATTCGGAAGTTTCTTTTGATGTGAATGGAATGGCAGGGATACTGCGTGACAGGTCTGGTCTCGGCAATGACAAACCTGGTGATGGCAACGAAAAAGCAATAAACCAACTGATCGCACACCATTCAATAATCTTTGAACCTTCTTCCCGTCGTGCCTGGGTTTCAACCACGCCATGGCAGGAAGGGCCGTTTGTCTGTTATGACTTATGCAAAATATTTCATAATTTTGCAGGCTTAAAGAAAAAGGTGGAAATTCAGGAACCGGATCAGGAAATCAACCCCGATCCTCTTTTTTCTACAGCTGATTACGAGCGATTCCTGCAGTTTAAAAAGATGCGGGAGAAACTCAGGGAGAGTCTGAAATCCGGGAATAAAGGTGAAATAACAGATTCTTTTATCCGGGAATTTATCGGAACAAACCGCGACTTTTTCGAAGTTTACGAACTGGCCGGTGATCATTATTGTCAGTTGGACCAGCCGGGTAAAGGTTGTGTTTATTATAAAGAAGCATTAAGTAAAATTATCCCGGGGCAAAAGGAACGGGGAAGGATCATTAAAAAGCTCGCTGGTTGCCTTGTTGATGTTAAAAACTAGAAGAATGAAATTTAAACTGATATACCCGCGCTGGGAAAAACTTGAAGGACAAACGATCTTCTATCTTCCGCCACACGGACCTGTTGTAATGGCTGCCGACCTGCCTTCGTATGTCGATGTGGAATTCGTTGATGAAAATACTGAAGCACTCATTATCGATGATTCCCCTGATTTTGTTGGGATCTCGATGATGCTTACCACGCAGGTCAAGAGAGGCTGGGCGATTGCAGATGAATACAGGAAGCTTGGAAAGAAAGTGATCTTCGGGGGCATCTCAACCATGCTTCATGCCGAAGAAACATTGCTGCATGCGGATTCTGTTTTCCTGGGTGAAGTGGAAGGACGACTGGCAAAAGTGTTTGAGGATTTCAGAAAGAATGACCTGCAAAAGGTTTATAATTTCCTGAGCAATCCGCCTGATATGGCGCTCATCGGGCCGGCCAGGCGCGACATCCTGAAGAAAGACCTGTATTATCATAAAGGTTTCCGGATGGTTGACCTCTTTCATGCTTCCCGCGGATGTATCTATGATTGCTATCCCTGTGCGGTAAGGTACCTGGGCGGAAGAAATTTTCGTCCGCGCCCCATTGACAGGGTTGTGGAAGAACTTTCACAGATGGATAACAACCGGCTTTTTATTGTTGATAATTCGCTTGCGCTTGATACTGCCTGGGAGAAAGATCTCTTTCGCGCCATGATACCGCTCAAAAAGAAATGGGTCAGCCATACCATTGAAGATAAAAATGATGTGCTCGATCTTGCGGCCCAGGCTGGAGCATGGTATGTCTACCAGGCTGTTTTTGACACTTCGGATTACATCCGGAACCGGATCAAACAGTATCACGATTATGGGATTGCTGTTGAAGGAACAATCCTTCTCGGTCTTGATAACCAGACTGAAGATGACATCAAGCGGCTGATCGATTTCCTGCTGGAGATCAACCTTGACCTCGCCGAATTCACGGTCCTCGCTCCTTTCCCGCATACAAAAGCGTACAGCGATCTGTTAAAACAAAACCGGATATTCGATCATGACTGGGATCATTACAACGCCGGAAAAGTTGTTTACCATCCGAAGCACATGACGGCCGAACGGCTCACCGAGCTTTATCATTATGCCTGGGATACATTTTACAAGGATGAACCGCAGACACAAAAAATGTTCAACCTGTTGAGTACGGTGGTTCAGCGGGAACAGCACGATGGTACATACCAGCCCCGCCGCCGCGACCTGATGGACGAAAGCTTCGGGAAGAAAGTTTCGAAACTTGTGTAACAATGAGTTTGTAGGACCGGTGATTTAAAAAAATTATTACGTGTCACACGTCACGTGTCACGAAAAAACAACCAACAGTATACTATAGAACCAGCCACCAACATGGAGATCAACCTGGAATTCAACCTTTACATGGACCACTATTTCGATTTTAAAGGTCAGTGGAATTGTCCGTCACGCTGCGGTTTGAAGATTGTCAGAAGAAAAGATGGCAAAACCCTGGCCATCGCAACGGAGATCTACAGGCAGAATCCCGGCACACCGGTAACTGAATGGTGTGCACCCCTTGCAACGCAGGTGATGCATGAACTGAAAGAAACTCCTGAAAATTTTATCTTCGTTGAGCACACGCCGGATATGAAAAGCAAGCTGACATTCTACGAAGAATCATTCGACCTTGTTGATTTCACATGGGACCAGGAAAAGTTCATCAACCCTCAATGGTCCCGCCTCACACCCGAACAGGTCAATAAACTGATGAACCAATAATCCCATCAACACTACTTTTCACTTTTCACTATTCACTATCAGCCGGCCATCTCCCCTGCATCTGCCGGTTGACCATCCAGCCGGGATATTCGGATGACAGTGCACTGATTTCATTAAGCTGCTGCATCTCTTCCGGTGATAAAACCAAATCCACGGCAGATATGTTATCTGTGAGTTGCTGCACCGTTTTTGCACCAATGATCGTGCTTGTTACTCCCGGCTGACTGATCACCCAATTCAGTGCAACGGACGCTACTGAAACTTTGTGATGGCCGGCAATCCCTCTCATCACATCGATGATGTCGTAAGACTTTTCCTTATTGATGGGCGGAAAGTCGAAGGTATCACGCCTGCTGTTGCCTGCTATTGCCTTCTCCCGGGTGAATTTCCCGGAAAGAAATCCGCCGGCAAGCGGGCTCCACGGCATGATTCCGATTCCCTCACTTAAAGCCATGGGAAGTAGCTCACGTTCAATGTCGCGGCCGGCAATGGCATAGTAGTTTTGCGAAGCCACGAATTTTGTCCAGCCCATCCTTTCTGCGTAGCTGTTCGCCTTCACCACCATCCATGCAGGATGATTGCTGATGCCGATATATCGTACTTTACCTGAACGCACCACATCCTCGAGACCACGCATGGTTTCTTCGAGTGGCGTTACCGGGTCTACTCCATGGATATACAGAAGATCAATGTGTGATAGATTGAGCCGCTTCAGGCTGTCGTTTACCGAGTCGGCAATGTGCAGCCGCGAAAGCCCGACCTGGTTTGCGCCAGGCCCCATCCGAAGCCTTACTTTGGTGGCAATAACCACTTCCTGCCTCACGATTCCCAGCTTTTTCAAGGCTTCGCCGAGCATCATCTCGGAGAGTCCTTCGGAATAACCATTGGCTGTATCAATAAAATTTATTCCGCTGTCGATGGAGGTTTTTATGATCTGGTTCACCTCGTCCTGGGGCAACTGCCCGATGGCTGTCCAGTATCCTTTTCCACCAAATGTCATGGTCCCGAGACATAGCTCTGATACCAGGACACCCGTTTTTCCCAACTGATTGTACTTCATATCTGCAGAGTTTAAAATTTTAATAAAAATTTCAATTTATTTTCCATGCATGAAAATGCAAATTTAAGCCAGGTCAAGGCCAAACCAACATAACCGGAAAATTTCTATCTTTACAACATGGTTCTGACTTGTACCCCTGTAAATTTTTCATTCAGAATCATTTCCTGATTAATGCTGAAAACGCTCAACCTGCCTGACAAAATCCGATGCCATGAATGCTATGCCATTTGTTGTAGGTGCTATCTTAATTCTCATTCTTGCGTATAGAGTTTATTATGGTTTCGTCGGGGCGAAATTAGCTACTTTATACGATTCTCGCAGGCTTCCTTCTGAGCGCTTGTATGACGGTCAGAACTATTATCCCATGAACCGGTGGGTATTGTTCGGGCACCATTTTGCCGCCATCGCCGGTGCCGGACCGCTTGTAGGCCCCGTCCTTGCTGCTCAATTTGGATTCATGCCCGGCTTCATCTGGATCCTTGCAGGTTCAGTAATGGCCGGTGCCATGCACGACTTCATCATCCTGCTTGCATCCATCCGGCATGACGGAAAATCGCTTGCTGAGATTGCCCGGCAGGAAATCAGCAAAGTGAGCGGAATCACTGCATCTTTTGCCATTTTATTTATCCTCATTATCGCCATGGCCGGCCTTGGACTGGTGGTGGTGAATTCCCTGTCAGACAGCCCCTGGGGAACATTTACCATTGCAACAACCATTCCCATTGCAGTGCTCATGGGCATCTGGATGTTCAGGCTGCGCAGGGGAAAAACAGTGGAAGCCACTGTTGCCGGGGTAATTTTGCTTACCCTGGCAGTTATTTTCGGATCCAACATTGCTCATTCCGGAGTCGCAGGCTGGTTTACTTTTAGTCACAGGACCCTAACGCTTTTACTGATCGGGTATGGTTTTTTTGCATCTGTCCTGCCGGTCTGGCTGCTGCTTTCACCCCGTGATTATTTAAGCTCAATCATGAAGCTTGGTGTCATTGCCATGCTGGCCGCAGGCATTGTGATCGTTGCACCAACCATCCACATGCCGGCTTTTACACCATTTACGAAGGGCGGTGGCCCCATTATTCCCGGCAAACTGTTTCCTTATCTTTTTATCACGATTGCATGCGGGGCTATCAGCGGGTTTCATGCACTGGTGAGTTCAGGAACTACACCCAAGATGATCATGAGCATGAAGGATGTGAAAGTGATTGCGGTAGGTGCCATGCTGGCAGAAGGAATGGTCAGCGTTCTTGCATTGATTGCCGCTACAAGCCTTTTACCTTTGGATTATTTCCAGATCAATGTCCCGGTTGAGAAGTTCCAGGCGATTTTACCCCAGCTCCATGCAATGGGATTCACACAATCCAACCTCAACCAGCTATCTGCGGATGTCGGCGAGAAACTTGCCGGTCGCCCGGGTGGCGCTGTTTCCCTCGGCGTTGGAATGGCATATATTTTTTCAGCCATCCCCGGCTCACACCAGCTGATGAGCTACTGGTATCACTTTGCCATCATGTTCGAGGCATTATTCATCCTGACAACCATCGACGCCGGTACACGCATCGGGCGATTTATCTTACAGGAATTACTGGGCAAGGTTTACAAGCCTTTCAGGCGAACCATCTGGCTGCCCGGGAACCTAATTGCGAGCGGACTGATGGTCGCGGCATGGGGATGGTTTATTTTAACCGGGAGCGTCAGTACGATCTGGCCCATGTTTGGCACCGCAAATCAATTGCTCGCTACAGTAGCACTGGCCATCGGTACTTCATTCATGATCAACCGCGGACTGGCCCGTTATTCCTGGATGACAATAATTCCCATGGTATTTGTCGGCGTGACAACCCTGACTGCAGGTTATATGAACATTGCGAATATCTACCTTCCGCAAATAACGAATGCCGGGAAACAGGTCCAGGGATTGATCAATCTCACACTTACCGCGATAATTATGGGCGCTGTTGTCATCATTTTCATCGATGCTGTTCCGAAATGGATCAAAGTCATTTCAGGGAAACAGGCAGTGATAATGGATGAATCAGATTAATCCGACCCAGGATTGAATCGCTGATCTGCATCGCTCAAAAGCAAGATCTTTTCTATTTCCTCTCGATGAGCTTAATACCGATTCCCTGGATATTTCTTGTTCCCCCGGGCCCTGTAATGACCACCTGTTCGATCCAGACCCTTGAATTGGGAGCCGACCGGTTGATGAAATCCAGGATTTCTTTACTGAATTTATTTCCCTCTGCCTTGATTGTTATCAACTCACCTTTTACATCTGTTACGAAAGTGTATCCGGATATTTTGTACTGCAAATCAAAAGGACCATTATTGGACACATTGATCTCCCCGATTTTCACTAGTTCTTCCTTTGTGAAATTAACTTCCCAAATTTTATTTTTATCAATGCAGACTACCGGATCAGGGAGATTCGCTATTCTGAATTTCACACTGCCGACTTTTTTAACTTCCCCGGGTTTCACTTCTGCCGTAACATCAATCATGGTTTCATCACCTTCCTTCACTTTGACAATATAATTGCCATTATTCCCCCGGATCGAACCATTCGAGACTGATACTTTTATTTTGTCGCTGGTAACGCCGGGAACTGCTACAGATACAGGATTGTCAATTCCCACGTAAAGAAGATTCAGTTTATCCGCAGCCACAACAGCAGGGTTTTCTGTTTGAGAGCACAATGCAAGGCTCCACAATACTGCGACTGCAATAAAAGCCATTCTGGTTTTTGTTTTCATTTTTTTTTTGATGTTTGATTGGTCCCATTGATAACGATGTTCAAGCATATATATTACCATAAATTCATATTTTAAAAATCGATTGTAGAATAGAATAAATCCTGTACAGCCGATTCTTCATTTTCAATCCGTAAGTATCTTCTCTTTATGTTTTCGTATTTTCGCAAATGAAATTTGATCAACATGAATGAGGATTTAAGAATCCGTAAGCTTCCCCCGGTCTGGTTTATCCGGTCAATTGATGCCGTCCGTTCCGCATTGCTCCGGATAAACAGGAGAATGTTTCCGGCCAGTGTGGTGCT
>CAIKNA010000319.1 GCA_903828645.1 uncultured Bacteroidales bacterium | reverse complement strand
TTAGTTTTAGATGTGAATACTTGAATTTTCTGACCGCGAAGCGTTAAACCGGATCGATAGGATTATGTCAAGGGGGCGGGTCTTTCCGTAATTGCGGAATGAAAGCCTATGGAATACGACTGTTCTTAAAAGAGGTCGCCCTTTACAGTTCCAAGCTGCAGCTCCCTTCGAGCTGGAAGCCCTGTCGATGTAGGTAGCTTTGTAAGGATTTCAAGTATTATATTGTGGGGTGGGTTTTGCTCGCTTTTGATAAAAGCTGCCCGTTTGGGTTTCTTTTCGCTTCCTTTTCTTTGCCGCTATCCAAAGAAAAGGAAGTCCAATTTTCCAATATTGGAAATTTAGAGGCTGATACTTCAGTAAAAAAATAACGATATATTTATCAAGTGTCAATATATCACCGATTTAACCCGTTTTATTAAACTTTTACAAAAGTATAGACTCACGTCAGGACGACCCGCCCGGCATGATGGTTGCAAGTGCGCGCGCACTGCCGATCTGGATATATGAGCGAAGCGCACATATAAAATCACACACGTGCCGGGATTTCATTTTCAGAAATCCCACCACTGCTAATAAACAAATAATGTTTGTTGATCAGATGTTAAGCGAGCCAAAGGTAAGGCCACGCTTCTGCCTTGCTATTGCCAGCCACTTGGTCCTGCATAGCAGGTACTTGAATGCATCAGATAAGTTTGTTGATTCCATTGCCAAACGGGATGGGGATAACTTATCCCCTGTCTTGACCTTCTGTATCTCACCCTTGCCACTCTTGGTAACGGGCGTTATCTCGAGCTGGCTCTTTAGTTCTTTACATTCAAACTTATCAATCAATAGTTTGGGCAATCGTTTGTCCTTCTCACCCATCATGATGTTCATCAGGTTGAACTCATCAGCATGGGTGATGTTGCCCTGGCCAATGCTCATCAATTGTACAATCCAACCAGTCCGGGCACCCAGGCGATTGTATTCGATATCATGTTTGAGTTGAGTGGCGAAGTCACGTCCTGCCTTGCGATACTGATTTGTTGATCGGTCATGGTATAAATGCAACACTTTGCGTTTGTGTGGTTCAAAGAACTGGATGAACTTATCACCAAGTTCACGGATCCAATCCGGTGTTAACGTATACATTGCCTTCAGAAGACGATAGTTATTGCCTTGTTCCTGCCCTATTACAAGGCTCATCATGTTTCCTGCATCAAAGCCACCCTCAAGAATCTTATCATGTTGGATATACTTGAGTCCTGCGGATGTCTGGGAAACATTGTCACGTATACCGAACTTATCGTAATAGTCGTAGTTGTATCCATCGCTGTAAAAATGCTTATCTGCCAGGGCGCCATAGAACCGGGATCCTTCTTCCAATGTTTTACGAATAGATAAAACAGAGGTCTTGAATTCCTCAAATGTCAGCGTTGCCAAAAGGTTCTCAAAATATTTCAAAGTCAGGATATCGGCATTGGCAAATGAACTGACGATGTAAAAGAAAGTGCTGTCCTGCCTGATCTTTCGTACCCGCTCGATCCACCTGACCTGGTTCTTTTTGATGTTGTCAATGCGCCGGGGATCATCATCTTTTTGCTGAGCATAGTAAAGATCCAGGTTGATCTCATTCACAATCATGGCCGCCTGGATAATTTGGGTGATTTGCCGGTGATCCATGTTCTTTTCCATCCGCAGCATCCAGTCATTTTCTCCCACAGTCGGGTCTGCCATGTCACTGCAGAAGGTTTGACCCATAAAGTAATGGGAATGTCCATAAAGCGCATAGTCTCCCCGTAGTGTCGGAAAGAGCTTGTTGAGTTTATCCCATTGCAAATACTTGGATTCATCACCGAAATGGTGCACAACCGATATCCCGGCATTTGCCGATGGCCGGTCAAGGGAAGTGAGAAAGAATTTACAACCATTGAAGGTTGAGATCGAATGTTTGTACGAAAATGTCTTGACCAGGGGTTTCTTCCAGTTTTCCGGTGGTGGTGCATCGACAACGAAATGATAATTTTCAAGGAATTTCATCCTGCCCTCCCATCCAAGCAGGATTGCCGGAATGATGTTGGTCATAAGGTTTACGTAGGTATCGGAGACAAAAGCGAAACTGGCCCGGGGCATGTCATAGATAACATCAATGGCACGTTTTGCAAGAATATCGGTACTCTTGGCCGTTCCGCGGCCACCGTACAGATACAGGTTGGCCGGTTTGATCAGGTCAATGAGGGTGGATATCCAGTTAGAATAACGGATATCAGCCTCCTGGGTAGTTATTTTATTCTTCGCCATTCTCAAGCAGTTCAAAGGGTACATCTTCTATCATCGCTTCACGCTTAAATTTGCCTTTCTGCCGTTCAGATATTGGCAGGTTGTCAATTAAAGCAGCAAGATCATGGCGATTGGCATCAGGAATACCGATTTCCTTCAGCTTCATTGTAAAGAATACCGGTCGGCGGTCCAGAAGTTCATCCGGAACTTCGTTGGGCTTGTCTTTTCCAACACCGCGAAGTTTAGCAGCATCCATGGTTAGTCTCCTGGCAGTTTCAAAGTCGTTGAGTTCGTAACAGATCCTTGACATGTTATCCAGCCGGTCAGCATAAATATTCGCCCAGGCTTCAACCTTTACCTGGTTGTCCAGGTTAAAGAAGTTCAGGGTTTCATAGAATAGATGCGTAGCCTGCTGTTTTGACAATTTCGGCCATTGAACCGAAACGGCATTGATGATGTAGCTTTTCGATTCATATTTGTTGTAAAGGCAGCGGATAAAGTCAACCTGTTCATAGTACTGAACCACCTTTTCAGGTAGATTGCTGATTTCACCCCGCTCGATTAGTCCCTGCAGCTGCTCGTATTCTTTTTGCTGTTCATCATAGAAAACCTGCTTTTTCAGGTTCTCAAGGTTTTGAGATGTTGAATCCTTCTTCCACTGCTGGATGGAAGTCATGTTGCCGTCTTTGGCCCGTTTGAGGTTGGCTTTGTCGATTTCTGCCTGGGTAACCAGTTTTCCCCGGTCATAATGATACCTGATCAGTGAATCAGGTTCATTGAACGCTTGCTGGAATTGATTGTGATCAATGTCCAGGTACATCGCAATCTGCCTGACACTGTAATTGATTGAAGCAAGCTGTTCGATGTCGTTAAACTGTTCGGGGCTTAATTGCATTGAGGATTTCGTTTTTGCGGAATTCAAACACGCTTTTTGAGTTCAGGAATACATACTGTTCATGCTGGGCGTTTTCTCCCCAGTTCCCGGAACCTTCCACGATGAAATAATCTTCCCGGGTCCGGATCAGGGAGATCTTCGAATGGTTCCAGGAATACAACACGGTGACTGGTTTGGTTTCGACCAGGATCATGAGCTGATCATAGACCTGAGGCAGTCGTGTACGGATGGAATCGCTGATGGTAATATGGACTGAAAGCACCAGGCCTTTATCAATCAATTTGATCAGCGCTTCAATGATCCGGGTACTGATGGAATAAGTGGCAATAATCAGTTCCAGAACTTGGCCACATTCTTTAATCGAATAAGGAATGAAAGTAAAAGCATTGAATGAATGGACGGACCAAAGAAAATAAACCTGGTTTTCCGTTGGTTTTTGGCCTATGAGGTCCTTGATGCTGTTTATGCGGTATTCATGGAGCTGAAGGAACTGCTGAACATGAATGCCAGATTTGACAAGTGAAGTAGGCGACTCATCTTCAATAATTTCAGTATCCTGAATTTCAGCAATGTTAAAAAACTTTGGTTTCATTTGAAGTTCAGTAAACGGTTGACTTCTGAAAGTTCCTGCTGCATGACCTGAATACTTTCTTTGCGCTTGAGGGTTTGTGGGTGGTTTGGCTCCAGGCGAAGTTTCTTTGAGTTACGGAATATGTTATTCTCACGGCTCACCTTGAATTTGAAAAGTTCAGCATTTCCCATTTGCCTGATCTCTTCGATCCGCCTCATCCGGCAGAAAATGGGATGCTCGCCCAGGATCACTCCTTTTTCTTTATAGTGATACAGTTCCTTCCATATACGCCGATTCTCCAGGTAATTTTCCACCGTATCGCGGGATGCTTTGTGAATGTCCGGGTGGGTAGTGGCTGTAAACAAACAGGTGTGAGCCTGCTTATAGTTATCATAAGCCGTGAGCATATCAGCCACGAGGATTTTTAACTCAGATGGACAATCACTTTGCCGCAAAAAGGGGAATTCTTCCCGGATCCGAAAGGCCGGTACTGAGTTTAAGGCTACTTTTTGCGGCTCGCTTTTTTTACTTCGGGAACTATGTCTGAAGTCGCAGTTTCAGGTGACACCGGACTGATGTCAGGGGCAACTGTCTGAACTGCCACTGGCTGTTCTGCAGGGATTGTTGGAGCAATTGGCAGCTGAAGTAAATCATGAAGTTCATCTCTTTGTATTCCTGAGAGTTCACGCAGTTCTTCATGGATCACGCCGGTCATATACTCACTCGCGGGGTGAATGTTAACCTGTTTTTTCAGTGACAACCGGTTGCTGTGTTTGATGATCAGTGCCACTCCCCCACTGTGGCTTCGGTCTGTTTTGAAATAGTTTTTGATCTCTTCTTTCATGATTTGGTAGGTTGATTAATCGATTGCAAACATAAATCACACACCGGGCGCGGAAAAGGACATGAAAAAACCCGCTGCACTTCTCAATGCAACGGGCCACACACACAGTATGAAAACACATGAATTATCGGAACCCGCCATGGTGGAAACCCAGAAAGTTGGAAACCCGTGAGGGGTTTCCCTACCGGCGGCTTAATTCAATGAATTTCCAGGCGCTTGCGCCACTCTGGAATGCTTTGAACGTGATCTCTGAATTCGCAATTGCATTCCAGGCGGTTCCAGAGGATACCAGGAAGTCAGTACCAACGATGGAAGAAGGATAAGTACCTCCTGAACCGATCAGGGTGAACACCATGCCTTCGGTCATGCCGGTGCAAGTGGTGAGCGTTGCAATGGCTGCGCTCCCGGTAGTAAGTTGATACCTCCCGGATCCAACAAGTGGAATGGTGGTTGCATTCGCTGCAACCGTGGCCAGGACAGAGGTCAAGGTCAAAGTTCCCTGGTAATCGGCAACATCGGGACCTTTCTGAGTTGATTTGAACGTAAATGTGGTTTTATTTTTGTCCTTATCGTCTTCAGCTTTGAATACCATCTGCATCGGCGAGCAAGGCGTGCCGTAAAGATTTTTCTGGGTTGAAGAGCACCGCTCAATGATGATCCCCATGTTTTTATTCATCCAGTTTGCCCTGAATTCACGAATGGTTCCGGAATCTCCCGGATGTTCGAAGTCCACTGTCTGCATGATCCCTTTTGCATCGGGATCACCTTCACTGTCGACGCTGGCCTTGATCGTGTTTTGGGTACCGTACAGTTTGACCATGTAAGCGCCCGCGTTCATGACTATATTCCCGGTAATGACAATTCCATTGGCATCCCTGGAAGGCATGGTGGCAACATCATCCCAATCGAAGATGATGATCTTGTCTTTCTTATCACCCCCGACACCTTTATTGTCTCCGGGCTTGGCGATATCTACTTTTACATATGCACACATATTTTGAAAAGTTTTAAGGTTGTGAAGCCATAGGCAGTTGGGAGGGGGTGAACCCCTCCCGTACTGTCTATCCGCGATTAATTTCGTAGAATTTAGCATCGGAAGCTTTCTGGAGCTGAATCCAGGTACCTGCATTGAGCGTCATTGCAGCGGTCAGCACGAAACTGCCGGCGTTTGCAATCGTTGTGGCGTTGGTGCTGCTTCCACCATAGATGGTGTAAACCTTGCCGGTTACGGCATTGGTCAGGGTGGTGAGGGCGGTAGCGCCCGAGTTTGCCACCGTGATGAATTTATCACCACCGGTTACATCCGGTGCAGTGGCATTCGCTGCAAGGGCAATTGCTAAGCTGGAGACATTATCCCGGCCAAGTTCGATAAACTTTCCATCGCTTCGTTTTATCAGATAGAGTACGTCTCCAACCGCCGGGTTCCATGCTGCAGAGAGCAGCGAGAATTTCCCACTCTGGGCAATGGTGATCGCGTTGGTAGCATTGCCGCACTTCAGGCGGATGTTCTGACCAACTGCACTGTCAAGGATATCGGTGATGGCAGTAGCCAGTGAATTTGAAACACTCACCAGCGAGGTATGGTTCAGAACTGAAGGAGTTGTATTGTTAGCTTCCATAGGGATAAAGAACGTGGCCGGTTCATCCACATCGTTGCAGAAGATGAGCTGGGTACTATAATCAGCAGGCATTTCAGCGGCAGATGCGAACTTCTTGCCAACCAGGTAAGCCCATACTGATTCACGCCAGTTCGACCAGACTTTCAGGGTCCAGTCCTGCTGCTCGAGCGAGAAGTTGAGCATCTCACCCGGGCGATCTTCAAACAAGGAAATGTTCCCCTCGATGGTCCAGATCATGCGCTTGCTGGGGGCCATGCCCGGGATGGCGATGATCTTCACTGATGGATATTCCTTAACATACATCAGATCGGCCTTGTAATCCTGGTTCAAACCATACAGGGTCTCCAGATGCGTGTGATAATCACTCAGGGCATCGGTGCTCATGTAAAGCACGATCCGTCCGGAATCACGCAGCACTTCCGGGATCAACTTGGTAGCATCCCTGATATAGGGTGCAATGGTTGACGAGGTCCATTCACCTAGGGCGAAGGGCCTGATTTTGAAAGATGCAATCTGGTTCTTGAGGAACTTCATCAGTCCGTTGGAAGCCTGCAATGCAACACCGGCCACGTTCACGGTCGGATTCTTGCGAACGCCACGGATGCGGCGAATCTCCTGTTCGTTCTTGAGTTTTTTGGCCGTTTCAACCAGGATATACTCAATGAACGACCACTTCATAGTGGATGATCCTTCGCGGTTAAGGTAGCCGATCCAGCCTTTTTCAAGCTCTTTCAACTGGGTGAACTTGTGCACAAACATAACGTCGTACATGGTCAGGATTTCCGGCTCGAACTTGTAACCGCCCTTGACCACATTGTCAAACAAGCTTCCCAGTGAGGTGCTGTCTGCCTGTGAGAAGTCATCAGAGAGGAACAGATTGACCAGCACGGCCTGATCCTGGTACCCGCTTTCCTGTGAGAAAATTTTGGTCAGTGAAGGAAGTTCCTGCAGGAAGGATTGAATCCGTTCCTGTTTGCGAATGCGATAAAAATCACCGAGATCATTTTTCAGCGAAGCGTAATCGAGGGATGATGCCGCCCGGGGAGTCATCACATCAATGCCTAACCGTTCGGCAATGGATGCGTACGCACGTTTGTTATACCCGTGAGAATCATCCAGGGCCAGGAACGAAAGGTTCTGGCCGAACAGGTGCGAATCGTTTCCGGTCGGCACCCAACTTTTAGGATCTGTTTTCATGGTGACAATTTTAGGGTCCGGATCATCTTCCGGCTTTTTTGAGAGTTTGGCAATCACACCATCCTTTTCGGTGACGATACCGGCCAGGCGATCCTTGTCAGCTTTTTCAGCGAGCAGGTCGCCTTCAGCCTTTTGTTTCGCTGCCAACAACGTTGTGTTTTCGGCTACGGCGCTTTGAAGCCTGGTGCTCATCGCTGTGATCATCGTGGCCATGGTGGCGTTGTCCGTGGAATTACCCTCGGGATCCTTTGTCAAAGCTGCAGCGAACTGGGCGGTGAAATCCTCACCAAACTCTCCCTTGAGCTTTAAAAGGTGTTCCTCTGCCAGTGCGATCTTCCCATCCTTATCCTTGGCATACGCCTGGATGCCAAGGAAGGTGAGCATCGTAATCATGAGTTGTTTCATTGGTTGAAAATATTTAGTGATTTGGATTGATTGATGATTTTATTTCGAAGGCCCAACTGATAGGCTTTGGCAAGCGCGTAATCCATGGAACCAATCTCATTAATCAGTCCCAACTCCTGGGCTTTTGCAGCAAAGAAGGCGGCGCCGGTGAACACTTCGGAATCGGCAGCAATGCCGAGGTTCTCCCGGATAGTCTGGTGAAACACCTCGTTGACAAAATCAACAAAGGCGGTCATCGGTTTTGTGTCGCCGCTTTCTTTGATAGCTCTGACCTCTTCATCTTTGCGCGTGGCCTTGGTGGCATAGAAGTCGGTGATCTTGATCCCGATCTTTTCCAGCAATCCGGAGTAGTCCTGGATCGAAGTTTTTGTTCCGATGGACCCGATGACATCAATCGGCGAAGTGGCGATGCGGTAACTGGTTGCCGAGATCACCCACATGGCAGCCGAAGCGGCCATGCCCATCACCACGGAAACCGTTGGTTTGGTCATGCTTTTGATGGAACCGGCAAGAAGGTCGATCTGTGAGACCATCCCGCCTGGGGAGTTTACCACCAGCAGAATAGAATTGATGCTGTCATTAGCCTCGGCATCCCGGAGCATGGTCATTAAGTCCACACTGTTCCAGGAGCAGATCACGCCATCGACCGGTATCACGGCTACGGAATTCTCCGGTATCGATGCATCGGTCAGGTTCCATTTGCCAATCGTTGGAATGAGTTGGGCACTGTCTGACCAGGCAACCACGTATGGTTTCTTATCATCGGCGGGTTTGAGCAGCATTTCCTGACCTTTGACGAATGCGATCAGCACCGGCAAATATGAAACGGCTGTATCCTGGTGGATCAGCCATTGAGCGCCGAGAATGGAAAAGATGCGGTTTAACATGTAGCCTGCAATGAGACTACAATATTATATGGTGTATGAAATCTAATAAAGGACTGAAAAAGAGCTTCACGGGGTGATCCAGCAGCTGCGATAGGTTGCCAGGCAGGTGAATTCCAACTGTGATCCGGAAATCTTGTTTGAAATCTGGGTGACCTGCGAAAGCTTTGCGCCATTGTCCAAATCACCTATCAGTTTCGACATGCCGGTGGAGTATTGAACTTTCACCAGTGCCAGCCGGCCTGAAATCAAATCGAGCGCAGCGAGGTTCGATTCATCTTCACCCGGGAAGATGAATTTCAGGGATTGTTCAATCAACTCCCCGGAATCGGTATCCTTTGATTTTTCGCTGAACTCGGCTGTACCGGCAGTAAAGTAAATCTCGTTCCAGGATAATTCTGTCGGTTCAGGGATCCGGTATTTGAAAGCCAGATGCCGGTGGAACCTGTCCGGGATGGGTGTTATTGAACTGACATCATCCACCGGCGCAAAGAATATCCTGCACACTACCGGGGTCAGATTTGAATTTTTACCTATGATCATGGCATTGGTTTTTAGTTCTCCGTTTTCTCCGCATTCGCCCTTTTCGCTAAATTCCACACTAGAAATTCACCGGACAATCATGGTCTCTATCTGAGGAATTAATATTCGTTTTAAATAACCGATGCTTACTCCTCATTTTCACATACCTCTGAAAGTCTTTCTCCAGAAAATCCCAGCAGTCGTGCGATAAATCATACTTTTCAATGAAAAGTTGAATTGAATC
>CAIKNA010000318.1 GCA_903828645.1 uncultured Bacteroidales bacterium | reverse complement strand
GCTCGTGGTGGTGTTGGTGCCAATTACATAATAACCCGTGCCGGCATCAAGAAGCGTCCATGTCAGACCTGAACCTGTACCGGTCTTGGGTGACTGAATAGCTCCATTGCTGCTGTTGTACAGCTGGTAGCTGACCCCGGCAACCGAGGTAGCCGATGTGATCGTCCCGTTACCCCCTGGGGAGGTACAGATCGTACTGCCCGTCAAAACAAGAGATGCAGGGACTGAATTGACTAACTGAGTTTTGGAGGCTGTAACCACACCACACAGACCACCCGAGGTCGTTAAGATCAACGTCGCTGTACCTGAAAAAGATGATGGTGGAGTCCATGTAGCATTCAAATCTGTTGTATTCGGAGAAAATACCCCTCCTGCAGTGGTTGACCAGGTTCCACCAGTTGCACTACCACCAACTGAACCGCCCAAAGGAGCTGAAGTACCTCCCTGACAGAACGGATTAGTGGCAAGACCTGCGTCAGCAGTTGGCAACAAATTCACTGTTACGGTAACAGTTTTGCTGCACCCATTACTGTCTGTATAAGTGATCACGCTGGTTCCTGCGGATATTCCCCTTACTAATCCTGTATTATCAACTGTTGCGACATCTATGGATTTGGAAACCCATGCAACCGGCGATGCCGGAGTACCAGAACCTGTTAGCTTAGTTGTAGATCCGGCACACACAGATAGATTACCATTGATCGTTGGCAACTCATTCACAATTACCGTAGCGGTTGCACAGTCATTGGATTGATTGACGTCCTGATCGTACTTGTCGATACAAGCTGTATTTACAAAAGTACCGGCTGAATTCGGAGTTGCGGTTATGGTGAGAGTTGCTGTCGCAGATTTGGCCAGATCCCCAATTCCCCACTTACCTGTGGAAGAAACATAAGCAGACCCCTGGCTTATTGTTGAAGAAACATAGGTTAACCCCGTTGGAAGAACATCCGTAAGAACCAACCCTGTAGCAACTTCCGTTGAAGGGCCGTTATTTGTCACCGTAATTGTAAAAGTAACATTTCCTCCACCAAGACAAATCGGAGTAGGTGTAACTGTTTTTGTGACCGAAATATCCGATTCAAAAGAAAGAAAATCACATGCAGTCAATCCACTTGGGGTAAGAAAGGCATTTAAATAGGAGCGCTGACCATTGATATAGTCGATGGAATTTTTTTTGCTGTAGTCATGTCCGCCGGTAAAAAATACCATATGTCCGCGTCCGGTACCTAATTTAGCAGCAGTCTGTCCCATTCTGTGGCCATTGGTGCCTGGTCCATACTGGATCTCGTACCCGTTATTTTTAAATTCGGAACCCGCATTAAATTCCCAGTTGGTTTCTGCCCCGGTGATAAGAAACGGGTCGAATTGCCCTTCATATTGTCCGAACGACAAGTCGGCATTGGGATAGTAGAAGCTTGGGGAAGTGCTGGTCGATATCAGAGTCCAGCCGTTAGTGGAGTGAAAATGCCCGGCTGCGTTATTCTCGTAGGTGTCAACGGCAAGGCACTCACCCAGAAAATTCCCGCCACTCTCAACATAATTATGAATAGCGTTGAGGTTTGCTGTTACTGCAGCCGAATGGGGCTCTGAAGCAAAAGTGAAGCAGTCTCCAGGGAGATTGGTGGCACTGGCTACTTGATGGAAGTTATCGTTTACTTCTAAGATACTGGCTGCATTCATATAACTAATATGAATGGTTGCGTTCCCACCGTCATTTAAAATTGCGGCTTTGGGGTGTTGGGTCAAAACATAACGCTGGTCAACCTGAGTGGCAGAGGTCAATTGGTAAACATTCACCTTCGCCCCTGAAGCGGTCCCATTATTGAAGGAGTTGATTATAGTGGCGATATTTACGCCGGTCGGAATATCCGGCGGGAAGACCAGCATCGGGCCTGCTTTGAAATCCCGGCTGGCGGCGCTTCCGACAGAAGGATATACCTGCGATGCACTTGCGGTGAAGTCTATACCGTCATGCACTTTACCAGCCAATATGATCCAACGCACGGGTATTTTGTTGTTCAAAAGTGCCACAACCAAACCATAAGCTTTTACATTGAAATAACTCGGTGAGCCAGTTGCCTGTAATGTGTTATCCATAGGTATTACCAGAGTTCCGGCAGGTGCTGTAACCCAATGGGCGGTAACCCCTGGCAGGTCCGGACTCTGTGAGCCATCCACAGTTACATTTACGGAAGTGGACCCACAATTATTGGTATAGGTGATTTGACAGGATCCTGCAGCGACACCGGTTAAAAGACCAGTAGAACTTACGGTGGCTATACTGGTATTGCTTGAAGACCAGGGATTAAGTCCGTGAGTGCCTGAACAGGTTAATTGAGTTGTCTTGCCTGCATAAATCTCAAATATGCCTGTGATTGTCATAGTCGGGATATTAATAATTGGCGAGCCACTTGTTAATTCCGTAAGGGCACCACCTGCTTTCTTAAACTTTGTTGTAAAGGTAGAATCTGCACCTATGGGTGGAGCTGTAACCATGGAGTAAGTAAGAGTGAAAGAATCACCTGCGCCAGAGTTGCTAGTATAGTTAACGGGTATTGTCCAAGACCCGGTTCCTGTGATGGTTCCAATGCTAACATTTGAGCCACTTAGTGATAAGTGCCCGGAAGGGGTTGTCCATCCTGCAGGAATTAATAAAGTCACCTGAGCACCAATTTTAGCTATTTCACCACTCGGCAACATGTAAGTAAAAGCAAAACTATTACCAGCGCTACCCGGACAAGTAAAAGCTGGAGTAACACTCATGGCTCCGGCGCCATTTGCAGCTTCCGGGGTTCCAGCAGCGAGCGCGGTGTTGCCAGCACCATGTATCACAAATACCAGCCCCAAGAGCAGGTAACGACTGAATTGTATTAATTTTTTCATAGCTCTCGAATTTCACAAGGTTATTTCGCTAACACGTCTTTTATCTCATTTTTGGGATAAGATAGAAATGGTAACCAACAAGTTAAACTCGATTTATTGAATTATTCGGATGTTAATCGTTTATTTCCGAATATAAACGGAAATAAACGATTATAATTGGATAGAATATTAGTTTTTTGTATATTAGCGCATTGGAAAACAAAATGATTTTATGATGATTTGTAAATAGTTAATATACCTGTTCACCTCCTAAAACATTACCTGTGAAAACGCACAAAACCACCTCCGCTAGACTTCGCCAAAGAGCAGAAGAGTTGCTATTGCGAAAGCCATCAAAAACAAATTTGAAGCTTTCGGAAGATGACCTGTTAAGACTTATTTATGAGCTGGAAGTTCATAAGATTGAGCTGGAGTTGCAAAATGAAGAACTCGTTCAAACACGATCTACTGCACAAAATCTGGCTGAAAAGTATATTGAACTGTACGATTTTGCCCCAATTGGATATCTCACCATAACAAAAGAGGGGGCAATTATGGAGTTAAATCTTTGTGCATCGGAAATGCTTGGGAAAGAGCGGGCTCAAATCAATGAAAGTCAGTTCGCATTTTTTGTCACAGATGGAACAAAGCCAATCTTTAGCCACTTCTTTAGCAGAGTTTTTAACAGCAAGACCAAGGAAACCTGCGAGATAGCCATAAACTCCGGTTATAAATCTCCATTTTATGCCCAGCTTACCGGCATCATCAGCCTAAATGAAAAACAATGTTTGTTGACCATTATGGATGTTACTGATCAAAAACGGGCTGAATACGAATTGGAAAAGTGGATAACCATTTTTAAGCCTAAGGCGAATTAACAGCTTTGGAAATCTTTATTACAAAAAAATCCCAACAATGTATTTTACAACATGTTGGGATTTTTTTTTTGGGGTGGAAGATGGGAATTGAACCCACGACCCCTGGAACCACAATCCAGTGCTCTAACCCCTGAGCTACATCCACCGTTTAGCGGTTGCAAATATAGAGAATGTTTTCCGAATCGTGCAAATGATTTGTTAACTTTGTTTTTCAGTAATAAATGATTTTAAAGAATGGATTATTTACTCGACAATCCCGAAGCGGAACGGATATTTCAGGAGATTCTGTCAAAGATAAAACCGTTGCAAAATGGTGAAGTTGTCAACTCCATGCAGAAAAGAGGAGTTGAATACAAGGTAAATCTTGGCGTATCCATCCCTTTGCTTCGCCAAATGGCTTCTGATTACCAGCAGAATCACCTCCTTGCCCTTAAGTTATGGAATAAGCAGTGGCGTGAGACGATGATTCTTGCAACACTTCTTGAAGTGCCGGAAGAGGTGACTGAAAATCAGATGGATTTCTGGGTAAGAAATTTCCAAACCGTTGAG
>CAIKNA010000317.1 GCA_903828645.1 uncultured Bacteroidales bacterium | reverse complement strand
GCCTGCGGGTACTGACCAGGCATAACCGGTCATTCCAGCCTGTGTGGTGTAGACATTGCCTGTTGAGTTTACACAAACGGAAGCCGGTCCTGTAATTGTCGGAACAGGAAGCGGATTGACAGTAACATTATAAACAGTCGGAGCAGCGGCAGTGCATCCGTTGCCGTTGGTATAGTTGATGCTCACGGTTTGAGCACCTGTTGTATTCCAGGTGACGGTGATGGCATTGGTACCGGCACCGGCGGTGATTGTCCCGCCTGCAGGTACTGACCAGGTATAACCGGTCATTCCAGCCTGTGTGGTATAGACATTGCCTGTTGAGTTTACACAAACAGAAGCCGGTCCTGTAATTGTGGGAACCGGAAGCGGATTGACTGTAACATTAAAGACAGTCGGAGCGGCGGCAGTGCATCCATTGCCGTTGGTATAGTTAACACTTACGGTTTGAGCACCTGCTGTGTTCCAGGTGACGGTGATGGCATTCGTACCGGCACCGGCGGTGATGGTTCCGCCTGGAGATACCGACCAGAGATAACCGCTCATGCCTGCCTGGGTATTATAGGCGTTGCCTGCTGAGGTTACGCATACTGAAGCGGGTCCTGTTATTGTCGGAACCGGACGAGGATTTACCGTAACATTAAAAACAGTCGGAGCAGCGGCCGTACAACCGAAAGCGTTGGTATAGGTGACAGTGACGTTCTGGGCGCCGGCGGTGTTCCAGGTGACAGTGATGGCATTGGTACCGGCACCGGCGGTGATGGTTCCGCCTGCAGATACTGTCCAGACATAACCCGACATACCGGCATCGGTGGTATAGACATTACCGGTAGATCCTGCGCAGATGTTAGCCGGTCCGGAGATGGCAGGGATGGGCAGTGAGAGCACGATGACATTGAAAACAGTGGGAGCAGCGGCGGTACAACCGGCCCCATTGTTATAGTTCACGCTGATGGTTTTAAATCCGGCCACGGTCCAGGTGACGGTGACGGAATTGGTACCGGCACCGGAGGTGATGGTTCCCCCGTTTACCACCCATGTATAACCGTTCATACCAGCCGCGGTGGTATAGACATTACCCGGAGAGTTCAGGCAGATCAGGGTAGGCCCGCTGATACCAGGTACTGGCAACGGGTTTAGGGTAACCTGGATTACATTTGATTCGGCAGCCCCGGTCCAGTCTGGTTCACAGGTAACCCGTGCAATCCGTTTGTACCATGAGGTCTGAAGAGGTGTACCGGGTGAATACGTTTTGGAGTTACTGGATGGAATATCGGTAAAACCCGAACTGCTGCCGGTAGTGGAGACCTGCCATTTGTATTCGAGGGTTCCGCTGGAACCACTTGGATCAGTGGTGCTGGTGAATGCGGCCGCGGGACTGCCTGTGCAGATTGACTGATCGGATGCAACGATTCCGCCGGAAGTGGGATTGGTGCAGGTTCCCGGGCAACCCAGGAGCATTGCATTGGCGATGAGCCTGGCCCAGTCGCCCGTCATGCTCATATCTACTGCGGGCTCTATCGCCCCGCCAAGGTAGATGACTTTATAATCGGGGCGATAAGCGCCCAGGATCGCACCATCTGTATAAGTTCCATTTGCAATTCCACTTCCCTGAAGGATTACATTATCATGATAAGATCCTGTAAGAGTTGTCACACCGGTATAGAGCGGACCCGTGCCATTTGAGGAATAAGAACTCTGTGCATACGAGTTTGAGTTGGTTGGATTAGTGACGGGGGAATACGCGGGAGTCATAATTGCACCACCCAGGGCCCAGGGTTGCATAGTAGTAAAGGCGCCCATGATAACGATGCCACCGCCATCCACGTAGGTGGCCAGAGTATTCCCAAAGGTTGTTGAACTGGAATACGGATAATCGGCAAAGCTGAATACTGCATCATAGTTTTGCATCTGGCTAAGAGTGGGTGTAGCATAGCGTGCGTCAAAATAATCTACGGCTCCGCCGGTAACAGCTGAAATGGCTGCCCGGAAGGCGGGATCATCAACGTCGGAGACTGCCCATAATAATTTCATATTTACACAGGTGGAAGTGGGTAAAAACGGTTGCTTTTCGTTTTGTTCCCCCGCCACTCCCGGGAGGGACGAAATGTTCAATTGTTTTTGGGGTTCAGACCGGCCGCGGGCAGATGCGGCCTGGTTGTGTTTACCCCAGGAAATGGCTGTCTCGATTGTTTGTGCTTGGGTGAGATTGGTAAAGATCAATAACAGCAATACAAGCTGTGTGATGCACCGATAGAGTACTTTTTGGGAAATCTGTTTCATTTGGTTTTGGGTTTAGCGATTGTGAGGAGAATAATTATTAGAGGATGGATATAAGTTCAAATGAGATATTGTGGCGAAAATACGATAAAAATATTTATCTCTTTTCTTCTTTATTGTGTAAAGAAACTGTTGTTTATTGAGAATTCATAAAATTTTGTGTTCAAATTAATTCCCGGATATTGGTCAACGAATTCTGAGTTCCGATCTGATTTCAAAAATCGTTGATCCCTGCCTGCCGGGCAGGATTTTTGAAGTAAGATCGAAAGTCAGAATTATGAATGAGGAATGAAAGGAAGAAAAGCCGCAGAGGCGCGGAGGCGCGGAGAAAACAAAGGCAAGGAGTATTTTCTAATCCTTTATGCAGCGGACAGAAAAGCCCTGGATCTTGCTAGCGCTTTCCCTGTTTGCACCGGGATAATTGTATCCCAGGTCAAAGATCCAGGCTTCGGCAGAATTATTCACGGTAGAACTCCACCAGCAGCTGATGTCGGCAAGACCGGTGAGATACCCGTTTTCAAATCGTTCGCCAGCAGGAAGGGCTGTAAAACCGGTTTCGTTGGTTGCTCCTTTATTGGG
>CAIKNA010000316.1 GCA_903828645.1 uncultured Bacteroidales bacterium | reverse complement strand
GGCAAGAGATTTTTGTGCAGCTTCAACCATATCGGCAGTTGCAGTGGCAAGCCTGTCCCTGTCGCAATACGGATGGTTTTCGGTCAGATCATCTCCCATCCCCTGGTAATCGGGCATGATAATGATCCATCCGTACCACATGGCCATGACATCTGCGATAACCATTTCCGGGAAATTTTTCCAGTCGCTGCTGCTGGCACTTTTCCATTTCGAGGGTGCATACTTTTTCATCAGTTGAGTGCCATGGTTAACCGAGATAATCGGGGCAACAACTCGTCCAAAAGGCGGGATGTTCCAGGGATAGATCAATAGCCCGGTCAGCTGAATGGGGGCACCTTTATCATCGGTAGAAGTATACCTTACGACTTCATGGGCAATTGGCTTGAGACCAAGACTGTTTGGTATTCCTGCTGACGTGTTCCTGTAAAAATCATTATAATCATAGGATGAAGTATCGTCCGGAAGCAGCATCAGCTGATCCATAACATCCAGTGTAGTCCGTTCGGTGTGGGAAACAACTTCAAACCCGCCAGATGTCAGCTCGGTGCAGCCCGGATCTGATCCTGATTTTTTACAGGAAGTGATGGATGTCGTTGCAATAAAAAGCAAAAGAAGTCCTGCAGCCGACAGGAAATCAAAATAACGACTGGTTAAACTCGGTAGCTGTTTTTTCATCTGTTCCGGTTTTAACCTCCCGGCAGTGGAGAGGAAAATTGTTTTAGGCGCCTGGAAGCGGGGAATCTTCAGGTGCCTGTGCGCAAAAATGATTATACGGGAAAACCGCAGTTAAGTTGCGTTTTTTGAAGGAATGTTGTTCCTATAACCGTTCTGCATAAAAAGCTGCATCACCGTGTTTTTCCAGGTCGTCTATCGTCTTGTCCAGTGCCGAAACAATGTAATCCTTCTGTTTGCTGAAATGAATGAACATTGCCGCGAGGTTCACTGCAGCTTCTATTCCTTTTGGGTTCCTGAATAAAACGGTGAAGAACATTTTCCAGTAATGCAGACCTGTTGCCGAATTAAAGCCGGCTTTTTTACAAACCCTCAGGAATGACCGCAAGTAGATGAGCGTTGTCCTGAAATCCGGTTTGTGTTTATACTGGGCCCTGATATTTAACCCGGTAAAAATAATCCGCCGGTAATAATTCGACGGTTCATAAACCGCATTGAGAACAGTCACGAAATTTTTCAGTACCTCTGCCCGCGGAATCAGGGTTACAAAGTTCAGTCCGCTGGTAGATTGGTCAATATCGGTCTCGGTAACAGTTTTTGATGCTTCATGAAACAACCGGCCTTCATCCGCAAGACGCCGGGTCAGCTGTGTATTTGGAAGGGCATAAAGAAGCCCGATCATGGCCATGCAAATCCCGGATCGCTGGATGGATTCGATCATATTGTCAGCAATCCGTTTGCTTTCACTATCGAAACCAATGATGTATCCGCCATTGCTGACGAGACCATAGGTTAAGAGCTTATTGACGGCCTCTTCGATGGGCTTATTAACGTTCTGGGTTTTTTTGTTTTGTTTCAGCGTATCATTCTCTGGTGTTTCGATTCCCAGGAAGACATACCGGAAATCAGCTTCTTTCATCAGTTGGAGCATCTCCTCATCGTCGGCAAGGTTGATGGAGGCTTCGGTTGAAAAGTAAAAAGGATACTTATGTGCTTTTGTCCAGGTTACCAATTCCCGCAACAGCGCTTTGGTCCTGGGTTTGTTCCCGATGAAATTATCGTCCACCATGTCGATGTGGCCGCGATAGCCTAAATCGTAGAGTGACTGGAGTTCCCGGATCACCTGGTCGTTTGATTTGAATCGTGGAGTGCGGCCGTAAAGTTCGATCACATCACAGAACTCGCAATTGAAAGGACAGCCCCTGATGAATTGCAGACCGATCATGATGTAATCATGAAAACGGATCAGGTCGTACCTTGGTAAATATGCTTCAAGCATATTGGCTTTTTCCTCTGAAAAATATTTTCCCCTTGTTGCTCCTTTCTTCAGATCCTCGAGGAACATGGGGATTGTGATCTCGCCTTCACCAAGTACCAGGAAATCTGCATCCGTGTAAAGTTCCGGTTGTGAGGTGGGATCAGGCCCCCCGATCACGACCAGCCGATCGAGTTCATGCGCACGGTGGATGAAGCTAAGAATGCTGTTTTGTTGCGGAAGCATTCCTCCGCAGCAAACAATGTCAGCCCATTTGAGATGCTCATCCAGGAGAGGCTCGACATTTTCGTCGACAAGTTTGAATGTCCAGTGTTGCGGAAGGATTGCGGCTACTGTGAGCAATCCAAGAGGGGCAGCCGGGTATTTTGCACCAACCATGTCACAAACTTCCTGGTAATTCCAGAAACTGAATCCTGAAAATTTTGTTTGTACAAGAAGGCATTTGGTTTGCCCGCCATATAAATCCTTC
>CAIKNA010000315.1 GCA_903828645.1 uncultured Bacteroidales bacterium | reverse complement strand
GGCCCTCGACATCGTGGATACCAGGACTGATACGGCTGAAGCCCTCAGGCAGATGAAATCATTTTATGAAAAAGGCACCCGGCTGATCATCGGGCCTTACAGCAGTGCCGAACTCGCACACATTAAAAGTTTTGCCGACACCCATGGGATGCTGATTGTAAGTCCCTCCAGTGTTGCCGTATCGCTTGCCATCCCCGACGACAACATATTCCGGTTTGTCACCTCCGACGTGATCCAGGGCATGGCCATGAGCAAATTTTTATCCGAAGATAAAATCAGGGTTGTTGTTCCTCTGATCCGCGACGATGTGTGGGGCAACGACCTGGTGGGCGCAACCGGGGCTGATTTTATCAAAACAGGCGGGATGGTGGAACCCTCGGTGAAATTTCAACCGGGAACAGCCGATTTTACTTCCGTTCTGAATCAGCTTGACGTTTCCGTTGAAAATGAGCTGACCCATCACAATCCCAATGAAGTGGCCGTGTACATGCTTTCTTTTGCCGAAGGTACAACCATCATGGCCGAAGCAAAACAGCATGCCCACCTCAATAATGTTTATTGGTACGGGGGTTCGGCTTTTGCCCAGAATGCCTCCATGCTGACTGATCCGGATGCCGCCCTTTTCGCCTACACCCATGGATTGCCATGCCCTTCATACGGGCTGGATGATGCGGCAAAAAGCAAATGGCAGCCACTGAGCGAGAGGATTGAAACCATAATCGGCAGGGCTCCAGATATTTATGCTTTCACAGCCTACGACGCCTTATGGGTTCTGACACGAACCTCCGCTGCCTGTGGCAGCAATCCATCGATTGAAACACTAAAGCATGTTTTTGTAAATGAAGCCAACAGTTATTTCGGCGCATCGGGAAACACCCAATTGGATGCCAACGGCGACCGGGCTTTTGGAAACTATGATTTTTGGGCCATGAAAACCGACTCCACCGGATATGAATGGAAACGGGTAGCGAGGTATAATTCTCTATCGGGCACCCTTACCAGGGTGGTCAGGTAAGGTGCTGTATTGCAAAGGAAACGCTATAGTCGCTTTACAAAAAACACTTTGCCATCTCCGACTTTATAGAAATCATCGATTTGCGCCTCTTTCGTATACCCAATCCGGTCGTAGAAATGGCGCGTAGGCAGGTATTTTTCCAGTGTTGAGGTTTCTGCAATCACGATCCTTCCGCCCATCTCACTGATGATCCTGTGGGTCTCCCCAATCAGCAGGTTGCCAATTCCCTTGTCGCGATAATCATTATGGGTGGCGATCCAGTAGAGGTCAAAACTGCCTTCGGTGGCCGCAATGGGACCGAAACAGGTATAGGATACCGTCATCCCGTCAACCTCTGCAAATAGAAAATGGTAATCGCTTTGATCGCCCAGGTCGAGCCTGTCCTGCACCAGTTCCACGGCAACAGGAACTTCAAAATCGTAAAAAAAACCGGTTGATACGATGATATCCCTTACAATTTCTATATCCCCGGGGCGTACTTCTGAACGAAAAATGACCATTTGTGTATTTTTAGTTAATTACCTGATTGCATCTTCGAGTACACGGGTGATAACCTCTTCAAAGGTCAGCCCTTTCTTTTTTGAGGCGGCCATAAAACCTCCCGATTCGGAAAGGCATGGATTGAGGTTGATGTCGATCACCAATGGTACTGAATTCTTTGTCACCCTGAAATCGATGCGAACATATCCTTTCAACCCCAGCTCGTTCCAGCATTTCTGACAGATTTCGGCTATCAGCTTCCTGAGAGGGCCATCCTCCCTGCCCAGTTTGAAGGTTCTGCGTGTATGCGAATATTCAAACGAAGTATCATCCCATTTTGACTTATAACCCATCATTTTGGGTTTGCCGGCGGGGTAATCGTGAAAGGTCATTTCCGCCAGCGGAAGTACTTCGGGTCCATTTTCACTGTAGAGGATGGAAACGTTAAACTCGCGGCCTTCGATGAACTCCTCGATGAAATAATGCTGCCGGCTTTTTCCGCTGATCCTGGTAATAAAGTCACTGTCTGACCCCATGAAAACACAATCCTCGTCCAGTTCGAGAGACCCCTCTTCCCAAATCGGTTTGACGATGTACTTTTTGGCCGGGAGCAGTTTATGACATTCATCAAGTGAAAATCCTTTCGGTGTCTTAACCCCGATCGCGTTCAGCTCTTTCTTGGCAAGATACTTATTGGAACACTGAAACATGGGGACCAACGGGGATCCGGTGTAGGGTATCCTTACGAAATTCAACACTGAATTCGCCAGGAAGGTAAACTCTCCCTTGTTCCCAAGCGTTTCGGCAAGGTTGAAAATGATATCCGGTCTGATGGCCCTGATCCGGCTGATGGCAGTTTTTAAATTCAAGTCTATCTGGAGATACCCGACTTCATAATGCAGGTTCTGCAGAGCTACCGTAACGAGGTTGACCTGCTCGATCACATCGGCCTCGTCATCTTTGGGTTTTTTCGATAATTTATTATACAGTATCAGGACGGTCTTTTTCATCTGGAGGAAATTGGTGTTATAATAATCCGGTTCTTTTTTTTGCCGAATGCATGATTTCCCCGATGATTTGTTCAAAATCATACCCGTGCAGGTATGAGAGGATTGGCAGATCGGAATGAACCTTGTCGAGGCCTGCCAGGGGATTAACCTCGATGAAATTCGGAACACCGTGTCTGTCAACCCGGATATCCACCCTTCCTCCATCACGGCAACCCAAAACCTGCCATGTTTTCAGGGCCATGGAAATACACTTTTCTGCAATCTCTGCCTCAGGAATGATATATTCAACCGCTTTAAGGTAATCGGATTTGGTTTCGTATGAATAGATGCTTTTTGCATCCTCCTTTTTATAGAGGATCTCCATGATGCCTGCGGCGTAAGCCTCACGGCCCGTCCCCAGGATTCCGACGGTAAATTCACGGCCTGGCAGGTATTCCTCAACCAGCAGGCCCGAAGGATAACGGTGAAGCAACTCCGTGCAGATACTGGTTAATTCTCCGTGGCTGTTAACCTTTGACATGGCATTGATCCCTTTCCCTGTTCCTTCTGCGTTTGGTTTCACAAACAACGGATAGTGCAGGTCGATGGATGCAGCATCCTCCGGGGTTTCAACGACGACGAAACCGGGAGTCGGGATTCCGTAATCCCTGATCACGCGTTTGGTCATTCCCTTATGCAACGTCAGGGAAAGAACCAGCGGGTCTGAAAAAGTATAAGGTATCTGAAACACATCCAGCAACGCAGGAACCTGGGCCTCGCGGCCGATTCCATGCATTCCTTCGCAGATGTTGAAAACCATGTCCCACCGGTCACCCCGTGCAAGACGGTTGATCAGGTGGCGTACATGGCCGATCCGGTCGGTTTGGTATCCAAGGCGCTGCAACGCCATTTCGATGGCGTCCACGGTACTTTCACGGTCAAATTCCGCTGTCTCCTCCTCGCTGTAACCCTCTTTCCGGTAATCCGACCGTAAATCATACGCTAATCCGATATTCATAGGCTATTCGGTAAAATCAGGATATCTGAAGACCTTATCTTCATAATTTTTCAACAACACATAATTGTCTTCACGTCCGACAAAATAATCGGGAAGGAGTGGAATTTTTCCGCCTCCTCCCGGAGCATCGACTACATAGGTCGGAACGGCATATCCACTGGTATGCCCGCGCAAACCCCTGATAATTTCGAGCCCCTTCTCAATCGTTGTGCGAAAATGCCCCGTACCCACAACCGGATCGCATTGATAAAGGTAATAAGGGCGGACCCTGATTTTCAGTAATGCATGCATGAGATTTTTCATCACCTCCACATCGTCGTTGATGTCTTTCAGCAGCACCGTTTGACTTCCCAAAGGAATCCCCGCATTGGCAAGTCTTTCGCACGCTTCCTTTACCTCCGGGGTAATCTCGTCGGCATGCGTGAAATGAATGCTCATAAAGAGCGGATGGTACTTTTTAAGCATGTTGACAAACGGTCGCGTGATCCGCTGCGGAAGAACTACAGGCACTTTGGTCCCGATGCGGATGATCTCAACATGCGGAATGCTATGCAAACGGGAAAGGAGGTATTCGACATGCAAATCAGGCATGGTGAGCGGATCGCCGCCCGAAACCAGTACATCCCTAACTTCCGTATGCTGTTCGATGTAGTTCAGCCCGGCCTCCCACGATTTGACCCCGATGTGGCATTTGTTTTTTGCCACCATCCGGGTCCTCGTGCAATAACGGCAATAGGTTGAACAAAATCCTGTAACCAGGAACAACACCCTGTCGGGGTACCGGTGAACAATATTTGGAACCGGGCTGTCATGCTCTTCCGAAAGTGGATCCGTGGCTTCGCCCCTGTGCAGGAGAAATTCGTCGAACACGGGCACAACACTTCTGCGCAGCGCCTGTTCCGGCTTATCCGGGTCAAGCAGGCTGATATAATAAGGTGAAATCCTCAAGGGTAATGACTGACCTTTTGACCCGTTGGGCTTTACTTCGTTGTCGGAAAGGTGTATATAACGTGCCAGCTGATCAATTGACCTGGCGCTGTTCTTAATCTGCCAATGCCAGCTGTTCCAGTCTTTGACTGTCGCATCGGGAAAATAAGTCTGTAAAAATGCAAGCGAGCGCTCACTGATGGCGGTCTTATCGCGATCAACACGCGATTTTAAATAATCGTCCAGTAAGGATGCTTCGTCTAGGAAGGTGGGTTGACTTGGGGGTTCTTCTTCTTCTGATAATTCTAATGGCGGGATAACCAGTTTTTCTGAAGGGAGCTTTTCCATTTTAGTTTTTCTCGGTTTTGAGGTTAAATTAATGATGCCCTCTACCTGTATGATAAATGTTTAATTGTTTATAAATCAATTTATTATATTTCGAACCAGAGTTCATCATGCTTGTCATGAATTACATTGCAAATTGGGTGCAAATTTATGTACTTTTGACAATGCCAAACGATTATTTTTCAACAAAATTATGTTAATAAACCACCCATCATGAAATTATTTTTTCGTCATTTTGGAACAGGTCAGCCAGTCATCATTTTACATGGTTTATTTGGTCTTTCAGACAACTGGGTCACCTTCGGCCGCCAGCTTGGCGAACACTATTCCGTTTACATACCCGATCTGCGTAATCACGGTCAATCACCTCACAGCAAGGTATTTGACTTTCCATCCCTTGAAAATGACCTGAATGAATTCGCAGAAGAAAACGGGTTGGAAAAAATTCTCCTGATCGGCCATTCACTGGGCGGTAAAACGGCCATGTTTTTTACGCTGCGTCACCCGGAGCTTGTGAGAAAATTGGCAGTGATCGATATCTCGCTTCGCAAATCTCCTCCCGGCAACGATCATCAGACGCTGATCACAGCCATGATGGGGGTCGATTTCAATGCGGCAAAGTCAAGGAGTGATGTCGAAAAGCAATTGCAGGTAACTATTAAAAGTGGGAAACTCCGGCAATTCCTGTTGAAAAATGTTTACTGGCGCGACCGTCACAGCCTTGACTGGCGACTTGATCTCCGGTCGATCAACGACAACCTGCTCTCGGTTTTCGAAGGGGTGGACGTTCCCGGGATTTTCCCCGGGCCCACATTGTTCATCAGGGGAGGACGATCAGATTACATCCGGGATTCCGACCTGGATGAGTTAAAAGCCAAATTCCCCGCGGCAGAGGTGAAAACCATTGCGAATGCTTCACACTGGGTTCACGCGGATGCTCCCGGGGAATTCTACGGGCTTGTGAAAAATTTTCTTGACCGCTGACTAATAACGGTTTATTTCAATCTTGGAAATAGCGGTCTTTACAGTAAGAAAGATTTTGTTTTTGCCTGTCGCGAAATTTTCGGTTTGATAGATCCCATCTCCCTTTTTCGTAAACCCTTCAAACTCCTTGCTGATCATGAACGATTCTGATTTGATCTGGCAACCGGATGCCTTCGGGATATCGACCTTTATGGAGGATGCACCTGCATTGAAGGTCATGACGGTCAGTGGGTTCTTTTCCCCGATTTTGATGTTGATGGAGGAAGCTCCTGCATCAATATTGGTCGTATCGATTTTATAATCTCTTAAATCCATCTTGATTTCAGCAGCCCCGATATCAAAGTTTAGGTTCCACGATGGTTTATCGCTGAGTTTGATATCGACTTTATTTTCATTTACTGAATGTCTGATACCCGATTTTTCGAGTGAAAGGTTGATTTGTTTCCGGCCATTTTCATTGGTGGTTGTGATGGAATAGTTCCCGATGTCGCCGGTTTTATTAAAAGTAAGAAAATCAGATGTCACCCCCTGCAGGTTAAAGTTTCCCGCTGCGGCTTCCAGTTTCAATTCCCCCTTTCCGGTAAGCGAGTCATAAGGAACGCTGAGGTTTTGCGGCTGGTAGTTGGAGGTCGACGTACTGTCCTCTTCATCATCCCAATTCCTGTTGGAGAAACCATGGAAATTATGAACATGAAACCAGGGGGAGCGATCTGAAATCCGATTGAAAAAAATGACTGTCAGCACGAGCACCCCAACAAGCCCGATGATTTTAATCCCGTCTCTTATTGGTAAAATTGAGATGCCCCAGAGAATCAGGATCAAGGGCCACAGGTTCCAAAGGGTCCGGAAACCAAATTCCAGCACCCCGAAATTATTAAGCATAAACAAGATCCCGATGGCTATCAGGATAAAAGCCCAGAAAACATGACGATATTTCATTGGTAGAGGGTTTTAGTACTGGTTTGTAGTTTGATTTCTTTTCAACACCGCATTGATCAGCAGCCCCAGCCCGATCACAATCAGAATAACCGGCCACAGGTCACCAAAATTCACCTGCGGGATAAGTTCATCAGCCATGAACAAAACGCCCAGGGTGATAAGGACGAGGCCGCCGATCAAACTCCCCTTGTTCCGTTCCCTGGTTTGTGGTAGCGGCGACGAGGTATTAAATATTGGTTCCGCCTTAGGGGATTCCGTCGTGGAACCTGCCGCCTGTGTTGAGAAATCCGGCGATCCGGTAGCTGGTTGTTGAAATTCCTGGCCTGGTTGATTTACAGACGGTCGAACCCTGTAAGGACTTTCGGGTGTAACGATCCAAAGAACCAGGTATATGAGAAAGCCCCCTCCGCCGGCAAATGTCAGAACAACAAAGGCAAGACGGATCAGCAGAGGGTCCATCACAAAATATTCTGCGAGACCGCCGGCAACGCCGGCAAATTTACGGTCGGTAAGGCTACGGTAAAGACGCTTGGATTCCATGACATAGTATATTTAGGTGATTTCCCGGTTTAGACGTCATCAGCATGATATGGTTACAAAACAAATGGTGAAGGTTTATTCAGCCAATTCCTGTTTTTTCCGGTAGATCCGCGAAGAGATTGCCAGGCTTAATTCAAACAAACCATACAAAGGAAAAGCGACGATCAGCTGGCTGAATACATCCGGACTGGGGGTAATCACCCCGGCAACGATCAGGATGCCGATGATGGTTTGCTTTCTGTATTTCCGAAGGTGCTTTGGGGTAATAACCCCGATTTTGGTCAGGAACAGGACAAGCACAGGCAATTCGAACAGCAGCCCCATCAGGAGGGTCATCATGGTGATTGAACTTACGTAGGAGGTCAGCGCGATCTGGTTTGAAACTGAATCGCTCACGGTATATCCTCCCAGAAAGTTGATCATCAGCGGGGCTGCAATGAAGTAGCTGAAAAGAACACCCGATAAAAACAATATCGAAATGATGGTGACGGCACCCCTCGAACTGCGTACCTCCTTTTCACTCAGGCCGGGTTTGACAAATCTCCAAAACTCCCAAAGAATGTATGGCAGGGCAATTATCAGCCCGGCTACAAAGGAGATGTTCATGTGCGTGGTAAATTGCCCGGCCAGGTTGATGTTGATCAGCTGGAAATGGGAGGGATCAATGCAGAGTGAAGGCAGGGATAGCCATTCGCCGAGTTTGCAAAAGGCCTGGTATGTTATGAATGTTTTAGACTTCGGGGCCAGGATGATGTCATCAAATAAAACCTCCTTAAAGGAAAAAGCGGCTATTGAAGTAATCAGGATCGCGATGATGATCCTCCACAAAGTTCCCCGCAATTCATCAAGATGCTCCCAGAAAGTCATCTCCTTCTCTTCTTCAGGTTCCGCTGAATTTGATTGTTTCATCTTCCTCTTTTATCAAAAGCAAAGGTATAGATAAAAAAAAGTGATCAGAACGTTTGTTTAAAGATTTAACTTTGTATATTTGAATAAATAATTTTATCATGGCCGAACAACGAGAAGTAATCCTTGAACAAATGCTCAAGGTTTTAAAGGATATTGAAACAAATACCTGTGACAAACAATTTTTCCCCGACACAAATGTGCTTGAAAAGAAAATCGATCATATCATTGAACTTCACGAGAAAGAGATCGAACTGCTGAAAGTTCTTGGTAAAGATCGTTGCACGTGTAAAAAGAACAAACCCGGAAAACAGAAAAAGGAGAAGAAGGAAAAGAAGACTAAATAGTACTGTTAAGCAGTCATTTATCCTTTTTTGCAGGGAAAATCCACGGGCCTGAGATCACAATTGCCCATTTCGCAGCATGTATTGCAAACACGCTTGAATACCTTATAACCGGTGAGTTCAATGTGTTTGGATTCGTAGTCAGCCCTCATCGGCTCATCACGCATGAGGTCGGTGCTGAGGTATTTCTTATTGCAGTCTGCAAAAACAGTCACCACCGATGCATCCGGGCCGAGTTCGTTCTGCACCTGCAAAGCACCAAGAAAATTGGCTCCCGATGAAATTCCAACAGCCAACCCGAGCTGACTGGCAAGTTTCCGGGCAAGGATGATTGAGTCGCCATCAGGCACTGCAACAATCCTGTCGAGTTGGTCGAGCTTAACGATTGCAGGAATAAACTCGTCGCTGATCCCCTGAATCCGGTGTGACCCGACCTTATGTCCTGTGGAGATCGTAGGAGATTCGGCCGGTTCAAGCGGGTAAATTTTAATCGCCGGGTTCAGTGTTTTTAGATACCTGCCCACCCCCATCACCGTTCCTCCTGTTCCAACACCGGCAATAAATGCATCCGGGGTTATCCCGTGATAACGAAGCTGGTACCAGATTTCGGGACCGGTGGTTTTTTCATGCGCCTCCGCATTGGCATCATTGGAGAACTGGCGGGGAAGAAAAATATTGGCCTCGTTGGCGGCAATCTCTTCGGATATCCGGATGCTTCCCAGAAAGCCGCCCTGTGCTTTTGACACCGGGATGATCTGGGCCCCCAGGCTTTTGATGATGTCGACCCGCTCTTTGCTCATCCAGTCGGGCATGATGATGCGAACATTGTGCCCCAAGGCCTTACCGATGGCGGAAAAAGCGATCCCGGTATTCCCGCTGGTGGCTTCCACAATCGTATCTTCTGGTTTGATGCGGTTTTCAGCATAAGCCCTTTCAAGAATATAGAGGGCCATGCGGTCCTTGATACTACCGGTTACATTATAGTGTTCAGCCTTGGCATAAATTACCCTTTTTTCACCTTTATAACTGAAACTGATGGCCAGCAGGGGAGAGTTCCCGATAAGCCTCCATAAATCGATGAAACGTAGCTTGAATTGGTTGTCAATGCTGGAATTCATAATATGCGAATATAACGAAGATTGGTTTCATGAAGTTTTTAACGAATACAAAAGTAGAAAAAAACGGTGATGAAAGGGCTCATCCCGCGAACTTCACAAAGAAAAGCGGTCAGAATCTATTCCAGGTTGAACCAGGAGTCAATCTGCCCGTCATGTATCATTCCGTTTATATGCCGGAACTCATTGGTATGCTTGTCATAGGTATAATCGGCTTCCCAGATTTTATGATTTTTCACTGTCTCCCCGATGGCGTCAAGAATGAACAGCAACTCCTGATCCGTCATGGTTGGATGCAGCGAAAGTCTCACCCATCCTGGTTTTTCGGAAAGATCGCCGATGTTGATCTTGTCTGTGATTTTTTTTGACCGGTCGTGGGTTACCTTGAGAAGATAGTGTCCGTAAGTTCCCGCGCAGGCACATCCTCCCCTGACCTGTATGCCGAACCTGTCGCTCAGCAACCTTACAAAGAGGTTATAATGAATGAAATCGGCGTAAAACGAAATGATCCCGAGCCGGTCTGTGACGTTCTCGGCCAGGATGTGAATGTCCGGGATGTTCTTCAGCTTTTTAAATGCAATATCAACCAGGACCTTTTCGCGCTCATGCATTTTTAGTACGTCCATCTGGTCTTTCAGTTCAATCGCAAGGGCAGTTTTGATGGCCTGCAGGAACCCGGGCGTTCCGCCGTCTTCGCGGATCTCGATATCATCTATAAACTTGTATTCACCCCAGGCATTGGTCCAGTCGACCGTACCGCCTCCGGGTTGGTCGGGAACTTTGCTGTGATACAGCGATGAGTCGAAAATGAGCACTCCCGAGGATCCGGGCCCTCCTAAAAATTTATGCGGTGAGAACATGACTGCGTCCAGCTTTTCCATGGGGTCTTCAGGATGCATGTCCATCGGTTCATATGGAGCCGATGCGGCAAAATCAACAAATGCCAGTCCCCCGTATGCATGCATCAGGCGGGCCATGGCATGATAAGGCGTGCGTATTCCCGTAACATTGGAACAAGCCGTGAATGAACCAATCTTCAGCTTGCGGTCTTCGTGTTTTTTCAACGCCGCCTCCAGGTTGCCCAGGTCAACCAAAAGGTCTGCCCCGGGTTCGATGATCACTACATCCGCACCTGTTTCATACCAGGAAGTGTGATTCGAATGGTGCTCCATGTGAGTGATAAAAACCACGGGGCGTTCGGTCTCACTCAGGCATGTATTCCCCGAAACCCTTCCACAGGATTTTAACCCGAGGATGCGCTGGAATTTCACAACGGCGCCAGTCATCCCAAAGCCGGTCGTAATAATCACATCTTCGGTTCCTGCATTCACATGCTTTTTTATCCTTTGGTGAGCCTGGTGGTATGCCTTGGTCATCAGGCGGCCGTTTTCACTGGTTTCGGTATGGGTATTCCCAATGAAGGGGCCGATCGCATGGGTCAGTTTATCCTCGATCGGACCATATAACCTCCCACTGGCGATCCAGTCGGCATAAACCATTCTTTTTCTTCCGTAAGGGGATAGATAATGTTGATCCTGACCGATGATGTTTTTACGGAACTTTCCGAAATATTTTTCTGTAGACATACAAAAGACGCGGGGTCAGGGGCAGCAACAGGTATTGGATTCCTTGCGGAGAATGGTCTCCCTGTAGGTTAAATAAGCATTGGTGATGATAGATTCCTTTGTACGGACGATCTCTGTCTCTTGTCGTTCAAGGAGTCCCTTGTAGGTCGGACCAATAGCGCTGACAAGGACGGCCCGGCAGTCGTGAAGATGGTTAAGGAACCCCTCGGGAGAACACAGAACCTCACTGAGTTTATTCCATCTCATCTCTTCCCGGGTAATTTTGCCCAGTTCAAGGGTCAGTATGAGAAACCCCTTCGCCAGGCCAAAATCCGGAGAGAGGGTCAACCCGTCATTGGTTGGTATTGCTATTTTCATGGCCGGTAGGTTCAATGCTGTTAATTTATTTACCTGCGTATCAGGCACGACAAAGGTAGGAAGTTCAGGTGCGGGGATGAATTGACACAAGGTGATAGTTGATTCATCGCAGTGTGATAACCATCGTCATCATAAATGAATTTTGACTTTCATATGTGTGATTTATACCACATTTATTTGTGCTGTTTATCACACATCTTCCAGTTTTTTTTTCTCACCTTTGCGGCTGATTTCCATATAAAGGCGAAAGGGCCCATGTATCCGGATAACACCAGTAAAATAAATTCATGCAGCGACTGCCAGGTAAAATCCTGTGCTGCAGCCGTTCTAAACCCTTCAGAGATCAATTTGGTGAATGAAAACAGCCGTGAAACCCATTTCAGAAAAGGTGACATCATCCTGCATGAAGGGTCAATGACATCCCACATTATTTACCTTAAGTCAGGTCTTGTTAAAGAATATCAGAAAGGGCCGGGAGACACGGAACAGATTCTCCAGATCGTGAAAAAATATACTTACCTGGGATTGCAATCACTTTTCGGCGACCGCATCAACCATTATTCCTATGCAGCACTTGAGGATATCACCGTTTGTTACATCGACCTCAATGTCTTCAACCAGCTGATCAGGGATAACGGTAATTTTGCTTTTGAGATCCTCGTATCGGTGAGCCGCGACAGCCTGAACAATTTCCACCGGTTTATGAGCCAGTCGCAGAAGAAGACATTTGGCCGGGTTGCGGATGCCCTGATCTATTTTTCGAAGATCATCTATGAATGTGAATCATTTGAGGTTCCCTTTACAAGGCAGGAACTTGCCGATCTGATCGGAATTTCCAGGGAGAGTGCCACACGGGTGCTTACAAAATTCAGGGAGGATGGAATTTTGCGGCTTGAAGGGCGGACGATCAGCATCCTCAACCCTGAATTATTGCTGCAAATCAGCAAAAACGGCTAGGAGAAGACGATCATGTGAAGATGATCTGGGTTTGCAGGCCGCCGCATTTTTCGTAGAACTGGCCGACCGTAAGTACCTCCTTTACCCCTTCCCACAAATCCTCTTTTTTCAGTTTGAACATGTCCATGGCCAGTTTACACGCGTAAACCTCGCCACCACCCGCTTCAATCATTTCAAGAAATTCTTTCACAGGCGGAATGTCCAGTTTGTCCATCTGGCTGCGCATCATGGCCGAAACACCTGTCTCCACTCCCGGAATGATGCCAAGCAGTGTGGGGAAGGGCAGTCCGCCGGGCATGCGCATGGCAGGGTTGCCAACCACCCCCGTGTGCAGGCTGTTCATGGTTTTTTTGGTGATGGCATCAAGTCCGAAGAAGGTAAAAAACATTTTCGTTTCAATGCCTTCCATCACAGCACCGTTGCTCATCACCAATGCTGCATATACATCTTCAATGGTGCCCTTGGCACAGATGATGCAGACTTTTTTTAAAGGGAATTCTTCATTTGCCATTTGAATAGTTTTAGACATTAAGATGTTGTCTGATGCATTATGAAATACAGCAGGGAACTACACACACGACGCCGGCTTGGGTATGCCTGCGACTTTGGCTGCTTTTTTCATCGGTGCCCCGGGAAACAAACCATAGAATCCTTTAATATCAATGATTCCCGAATTTCCGACCGAGCGAATGGTCAGGTTTTCTCCTTTGGCAAATCGTTCACGAAGGAACTCCAGAACGGCATAATGAGTATCTGTCAGTTGAATTCCCTCTTCTTTTGCCACTTCCTTTGCCAGTTCCCTGGTCCATTGTGCCGGATTTGTAAAGTAACCCTCTTCATTTACATCTACGGTTATCCCTGCAATAATTTTCTGTGCCATAATGAAAAATTTTAGATTTAACGAATTACGATTTACGATTTACTGTTGGCCGGCTGCTTTCAGGGTTCATGGCCTGAACCAGCCGTAAAACATATGATAATGATTTCCGTACGTCGGGGGAGTTGAGTTGTTTCAGCAAGCCGAAAAGTGATTTATTGTCAAGTTTGTCGTCCATTTTAACATCGGCAAGGGCTTTCGATGTACGGCTCAGGGCTGCAATTAAATCGGGTTGGGTGAAGTTCCTGATGATATCAAAATATCCCTTTTGGTCGAACTCATTCATCTTATTAACGGCATCCAGTCCCACCTGGTGAAGGATCGGCGAGATGTCTTTCATGAAATCCCTGGCGCTCTCCAGCATCTCAAGCATTTCATAGAATGTGTCGATATTCTGCAGGAGCTTGATCAGCAGCATGGGAATACCACTGTGATCAAGCTCAACCTGCGATTTATCCAGCATCACCACCGTATGATGGAATGCATCTTTAGCCACAATGCTCAAATCCGATACCAGATCGTCGAATTCTTCGCGGTTCCGTTTCTGCTGCTCAATGCTTTCAAGGACCAGGTCCATCTTGCGATTGAGCGCGCTGATTTGTTCCTTGATATTGGGTTCTGACATAGCGCTATGGATTACATTTTCTTACCAGCCATCGTCATCTTTGAATCGATGGGCATTTCCTTTCCTTTGAGCAGGATATGCCAGTAAATCCAACGGAATAAAAGTTTGCCGTAATGGTTCATCCGGGTCTCTTTGAGTAAGCCGAACGGTCCGATCCCGGGAAACGGGAAAGATCCCGGGAGGGGTTCGGTATCATAATTAAAATCGATCAGGGCTCCCTTTCCAAAACCCGTCTCGATGTAGCAATTGGAATGGCCGTCGAAAGATTCGGTAAATGGACGGTTTTCAATGGCGCACATCAGGTTTTCAGTGAGAACATCGGCCTGGAAATGGACGACCGATCCGGCCTTGGAGGTCGGGAAATTCCCGGCATCACCTATGACGAAAATATTGGGAAAGAAATCAGATTGCAGGGTGTGCTTGTGGGCTTTTGCAAAATCCATTTCGTCTCCCAGCCCGCTCCGGCCGATCATGGCATCGCCCTTATGGACAGGAATGGTGACCAGGCAATCAAATGGAATCTCGCGCTCATCATAGGAGACGAGTCTCTTGCGCTCGTTATCTACCTTTTCAAGGTAAAAATCGGGAATAATGCTGATGTTTTTTTCTTCCAGCAAACTCCCCAGTACTTTTGAAGCCCTTGGTTTTGTAAATGCTCCCGACATCGGGGTCGCGTATGAGATATTCACTTTGCTGCGAACGCCGCGTTCCACAAAAAAGGCATCGGCAAACATGACGAATTCAAGCGGTGCAACAGGGCATTTGATGGGAACATCGGCGATGTTCAGCACCAGTTCGCCGCCCGGCCATGTTTTAAAGAACTCAGCCAGTGCCATGGCACCTTCGATGGTGTAAAAATCAAAGATGCTTTTATGCCAGAGCGGTCCCTTAAGACCCGGGGTCTCGTCGGGAACAACCCTGGTTCCCGTGGCGACAATCAGGAAATCATATTTCAACGAAATACCATCTTTTAAAATGACATGGTTGCTGGCACCATCGATGCGGTCTATCTCCTGGAAGATCACATTCACCCCCAGCGGGATAAAACTTGTTTTTGGCTTGACAACATCCTGCCGCGTGTACATTCCGAATGGAATGAATAAAAATCCTGGTTGGTAATAATGTGTTTTATGCTGGTCCACAATGGTAATCTCCCACTCATCGCGGTCCAGTATCTTCCTCATTTTGTTGGCCATGATGGTCCCGCCGGTACCTGCTCCAAGAATTAACAGTCGTTTCATGATGGTAGTGGTTATATGTATGCACAAAAATAGATATATAATTAATACGATTTGTTGTTTTGTTATAAAATTAACAAAAAAATCCATGCAGAATTGCATCATGATCCTTTTCATATTTTGATCGTCGCAATCATACAATTAAGCAACAAATGATCGTTGAGAGGCTTTCAGCCGCTAAGCCGGTCAATGCGAATAAATGGCGAACCAAGACCGGTAAAACCTGTTCACTTATCAAATAATATCTGTAACAATTGCAACACTTTACGAAATGTGTGAATTATATAACTTATTCCGGAAATTATATAATGTTTTGGAGTACAAAGGACCGCATCTTTGCCTTGTAATTAGTTTATTAGAATATTTCTGATTTTCTCCTTAATTTTGCGTCAAATTAAAACCCAATTCAAATGAAAAAGTATTTTTTTCTTTTACTGATCCCTGTGATTTTTGCCTGCGGTCGTGCAGCTGAGAAAAAAGCCCAGGAATTGCAGTCCAAGACTGACAGTCTGATGACTCAAACCATGCAAAAAGATGAAGCAATAAACGAATTCATCCGCTCCATCAACGACATCCAGGGAACGCTGGACACCATCAAACAAAAAGAAAACATCATCAATCTCACCACAGATCGTGGCGGCGAATTAAAACTTTCGGCCAAGGATCAGATCAAGAACGACATTCAGACCATCTATGGTTTGATGCAGAAAAATAAAGAAACGATCAATGCCCTGTCGAAAAAACTGAAAAATTCGAACATGAAGGTTGACGAGCTCAACAAAATGGTTGCACGTTTGAATAAGGATCTTGCCGACAAAGCTTCACAGATTGAGGATTTGCGCACCAAACTCTCCAAACTCAACGCTTCGTTTGAAATGGCCAACCTTAAAATCGACACCTTGTCACGCACCGTAAAGGATCAGGGATCGCAGATCAACAGCCAGTCGCAAACACTTGCTGCCCAGGATGAAGCGCTTCACACCGCATTTTATGTGATCGGCACAAACAAAGAATTAAAGAAAAGTGGAATCATCAAGAGCGGGGAAGTACTTGCTGATTTCAACAAAGACCTCTTTACTAAAATCGATGTTCGTAAGGTGACCGAAATTCAAATCCTCAGCAAAAAAGCCAAGATTATTTCAAGCCACCCCACGAGCGCATACAAGTTCACGGGTGACAAGAAAGTGATCCAGGCTTTGCAGATTCTCGACTACAAAGCTTTCTGGTCGAATTCAAAATACCTCGTTATCGTGGTTGATTGATCTTAACCATAAGAAATTAAAGGGGGCCTCGTCAGGGGTACCCCTTTTTTTTTGATCTTTGCCAACAAAATTAACAACACCTGCCATGCGTTTGAATTTCTTTGTTACCATTCTTTTCCTGGTTGTCACTGTTCATGTAAATGCCCAGAAGAACCACGGAATCCAGTTTAAAATTGCATTCTACAATACCGAAAACAGTTTTGACACCATCGATGATCCGAACAAGAACGATGAGGACTTTTTACCAGGTTCCAAAGTCGCCTGGACCAGTGCGCGGTACTATCACAAACTCAACAACATTGCCAGGGCACTGGTGGCGATCGACAGCGTCAGTCTGCCAGCTGTCATTGGGATGTCGGAAATTGAGAACATTTCGGTTTTAAATGACCTGGTTTCAAAAACAGGCTTGCGTTCAGGCAATTACCAGGCAATCCTGGAAGAGGGCAGTGATCCAAGGGGCATTGATGTTGCATTGATCTTCAGGAAAGATATCATGAAGTACATCAGTCATCATGCCTTCCCTGGGGCGCAAACCTTTAAAACACGTTTAATTCTGTATGTAAAGCTTGCTGATGCCAAAAAAGACACCTTTCATCTCTTCGTGAACCACTGGAAATCGCGCACAGGCGGAGCCGCTGAAACCGAAGCCCAGCGGATTGAAAATGCCACAACCTTAAGACACCTTACCGATTCCCTGCTGGCGCATAATCCAAAGGCCAACATCGTGATCATGGGCGATTTCAACGACGAGCCAGGCAATAAAAGCCTCGCTGAAATACTTGGAGCAGCGAAACCTGTAAAGAAAGCCGCCCCGGCCGTATTGTACAACCTGATGTATGAACGATTCCTGCAGGGTGAAGGCACGCTATATTACAAAGACTGGGACCTGTTCGACCAGTTTGTAGTTTCAGGAAACCTGCTGGCACCAAAAAAAGGGAAAGGTGCTGAAATCCAGCCGCCCTATGCATATATTTTCAAACCTGAATGGTTGTTGTATAAAAATAAAAGCGGAGAGATGGTGCCAAACCGCACAGCCAGCGGAACCGCGTATTTCGGGGGATTCAGCGATCATTTGCCGGTGTACCTGATCGTCAGCAACTGAAATTCGTGACGCGTGACACGTGTCACGAATTAGTTGGCGGTGGGATTTGAGTAGTCCAGTTCTTTCAGCAGCCGGCCGTTTTCGTCAAAGAACCTCCATTTGCCGACACGCATATCCTCCTTGTAATACCCGTCATACCTTACTTTTCCATTCTCGAAATAGGTGATTCTTTTCCCATCCGATTTGCCTTTCAAATAGGTCCCTTCGCTCCACAATTTTCCATTTTCATACCAGTAGGTCCATTTGCCTTCCCGTTTGCCGTCCTTATAGGTTCCTTCCATCTGCGCCTGCTTGTTGGGATAATAGGTAGTCTCTTTCAGCAACTCCCGCCCTTCGCCTTTCCCCTTGTAAATGCAAAGACGTTTTGTGGAACCATCGGGATAAGTTTCTTCAATCACTTTATTTTCAAAGCGGCATGAAACCATGCCTGTGAGTAGCAATACAAGAAGGAGTACTTTTGTTTTCATTTTTTCAATTGATTCTTTGGTTTTTCATTTTAAGATGCATGGGGTGGATTAAAAACGAGCCGCTGCCCCTTTGTCAATTCATTAAATTTTCCCCGCTCATATGCAAGGTGACCATTCACCCATGTATGTGTTACACGCGATTTAAATGTAACTCCCTCGAAGGGCGACCATCCGCATTTGTACAAAATATTTTCAGGCGCCACGGTCCAGGGATCATCGGGGTCGACCAGCACGATGTCGGCAGCATAGCCTTTACGAATAAATCCCCTGTTTTTGATCCTGTAAAGGATGGCCGGGGCATGACACATTTTATCCACAATTTTTTCGACAGGGATCTTCCCGAGCTGGAAAAACCCAAACATTGCCACCAGCGAATGCTGGATGAGCGGACCTCCGGAAGGACAGCTCGTATATGGATTTTCCTTCTCGCCTTTCAGATGCGGGGCATGATCGGTGGCAATGAGGTCTATTTTGTTGTTCAGCAGTCCTGCAAAGAGGGCTTCCCTGTCACCTGATGTTTTTATTGCAGGATTCCACCTGATCCTGGCACCAAGGTCCCCGTAATCCCTGTCATCAAACCAGAGATGGTGAATGCAAACCTCGCCGGTGATCTTTTTCTCTTCAAGCGGAATGTCGTTCTGCAGTAGCCCGAGTTCCTTTGCGGTAGATAAATGCATCAGGTGGAGGCGTGCGTTGTATTTCACTGCCAGGTTCACTGCCTTTTCCGAAGAGCAGAAGCAAGCCTCACCGGATCGGATCAGAGGATGCGCTGAAACGGGTATATCCTCGCCATATTGCCTGATGAATTCCTCCAGGTTATGCTGAACGATGGATTCCTCTTCGGCGTGTACGGCGATCAGGAGCGGCGATCGGGCGAAGATGGCATCCAGGGCTTCGGGGTCATCCACAAGCATGTTGCCGGTAGAGGCACCCATGAAAAGCTTCACTCCGCATATCATGGCTGGGTCGGCATGTTCTATTTCAGAAATGTTTTGATTCGTGGCCCCCAGGAAAAAAGAGTAATTGGCCAGTGATTTCAGGGAGGCAAGCTCATATTTTTCTTCCAGGAGTTCAAGGGTTGTCGCATTCGGCCTTGTATTGGGCATCTCCATGTATGATGTAACACCTCCTGCAACGGCTGCCCTGCTTTCGCTATGGATATCTCCTTTTTCGGTTAGCCCGGGCTCACGAAAATGTACATGATCGTCAATGATGCCAGGTAAAAGATACTGTTGTTTTGCATCAATGAAAACCGTACCGGCAGGCATTTGAAAATCATCGGGGGCATTTCCACGGAATATTTCGCCGATCAGACCCTCCTGGATAAATACACCCCCGGAAAACCGTTTGCCTTCGTTAACAATCAGGGCATTATGAATATAATATGAGTTCATCATTTCCGAAACACATGGCTGATGCCTTCAGCAAGGTAAAATGAACCGAAAGAATGTTGTTTAGTTCTGGCGGGGCTTGTATCTTTTCAACATGCTTCTCCAGCGAAGGCTGATTACACCCAGCACGGC
>CAIKNA010000314.1 GCA_903828645.1 uncultured Bacteroidales bacterium | reverse complement strand
GGCACACTTCCCGTAATAATGTGGCCGCCAAGCCGGCCGCTCTTTTCCAGGAGTGTGACCTTGTGCCCGCGCAGCGCGCACACACGGGCCGCTTCCATCCCGGCAAGGCCTCCGCCTATGATCAGAACGTGTTTCTTTTCGGTTGCCGGAGTTATCGAAAATGATTTTTCCCTGCCACATGCAGGATTTACAGCGCAGGAAAGCGGTAAGCCATGCGCGAGCCGGTCGAGGCAACCCTGGTGACAGGAGAGACACGGGCGTATATCCGCGAGGTTCCCGGTCCTGATTTTTTCAGGTAAATACGGATCAGCAAGCAGTGGCCTGCCATAACCGACTATATCACAACAATCACCAATAGCATTGCAGGCCATTTCGGGGTCATCCATCCGGCCTGCCAGTATGATCGGAACATCGACATTTTCTTTCAGGATTTTACCGAACTCCCGGTACATTCCCTTTTCGAAATACATCGGCGGATGATTCCAGTACCAGGCATCATATGTTCCCGCATCCACGTTCAGCATATTCACGCCGGCTTCGACCAGTATCTTTGCTGCTTCGACACCTTCTGCGATATCTTTACCCTTTTCTTCAAACTTTTCACCCGGAAGTGCCCCATGCCGCAGCGCCTTGATAAAGCTTTTTAAACTGTACCGCAGTGACACCGGGAAATCTTCGCCACAGGCGACTTTGATGCCCTTTACAATATCCGTTGTTATTTTTAGACGACCTTTTAAATCACCGCCGTATTCGTCGGTCCTTTTATTATAAAATGCAATGGCAAACTGATCAAGCAAATAGCCCTCATGTACTGCATGAATTTCAACTCCGTCAAATTTGGATTCTTTGGCAATAACAGCAGAAGCTACGAATGATGCAATCAATTCTTTTATTTCGTCAACTGACATTGCTTTGTGATGAATTGACGGATCCCACCTGTTTTCCTGGTCAGACGGCGCAATGGCCTTCTTCATCAATTGTGGTATCGCTGCCCTTCCAAATCCGCCCGTTAGCTGGAGGAAGATCCGGGTATCGTAGGCATGAATCCGTTCGTTCATGGGTGCGCACGATTTCGCAAACATAAGCGGATTGTATGTGGCGCATGGCATCAGGAGCGACGGCATTTCATTGTAGTTGACATTTGTAATGCCAGTGATAATAAGTCCTGTGCCGCCTTTTGCACGCTCAAGATAATATTCCTGCGCGTTTTCCGAGAATCCTCCGCAGGGATCAGCCATTGCCACCATGCCAAGGGGCGCCATGGAAATACGGTTTTTTACAATTAATTTTCCCACCGTAATGGGTTCGAAGAGCTTTTGATATTTTGTAGTCATTGCAGGATTTATTTTTTACAAAGTTGGGTAATGATCAGTTGTGAGTTGTTACAAAAAACTGATAAGTAGTTACATCATTCACACATTTAAAATTCCGCTGGTCATTCATTGCCTTCATAAACCGTTGAATATTATCTGGCGATACGGATTAATCAAACTGCCCGTTGTAGAGTTCAAAATACCTGCCTTTCAGTTTCAACAGGTAGGCGTGACTGCCCCGTTCTATGATTTCGCCATTCTCAAGTACCATAATTTCATCTGCATTGTGAACAGTTGATAACCGGTGCGCAATTACAAAGCTGGTCCTCCCCAGCATCAGCTGATCCATTCCCCGCTGTATTATTTGTTCGGTACGGGTATCGATTGAGCTGGTTGCTTCATCCATGATCAGTATAGAAGGCCTGGCTATTGTTGCCCTTGCTATGTTTAGTAATTGCCGTTGTCCCTGGCTCAGGTTGCCTCCGTCGTTTTCAATGATTGTTTGATACGACCTGGGTAACCTTTGAATGAACGAATGAGCCCCGGCCAGGATGGAAGCGGCGATTACTTCTTCATCAGTTCCTTCCAGCCGTCCATAACGGATATTTTCCAACACGGTGGCAGTAAAGAGGTGTGTGTCTTGCAGCACTATTGCGAGCGACCGTCGCAGGCTGCTTCGCTGGATTTTATTAATTTCGGTTCCATCAATGGAAATTTGCCCGGATTGAACATCATAAAACCGTGTAAGTAAATTAATAATGGTTGTTTTTCCGGCTCCTGTTGAACCAACCAGGGCGATTTTCTGACCGGCTTTCACCTCGAGCGAAATATTTTTCAGAACAACTTTCTCCACATCATATCCGAATGTAACATCTTTGAATTGCACATCCCCTCTTACATGGTTTAAGGGAACTGCATCCGCTACATCAGCAGGTTCCGGGATTTCATCCATAATCTGAAAAATTCGTTCTGCCCCGGCAAGTGCCTCCTGCAGACTGTTATACTGATTGGAGATTTCATTGACCGGGCGCCCAAACTGCCGGGTATATTGCAGAAAAGCAGCGAGACCGCCAAGATCAAGG
>CAIKNA010000313.1 GCA_903828645.1 uncultured Bacteroidales bacterium | reverse complement strand
GGTCACTTTCCATGCCCTGCCGATACCGGGCAACAAGGTGACAACCGTCGTGGGGGTGAACAGTTTCCTTGCCAATGAACAGGATCAGACCCCCGGGGCAATCCCGGGAAGCGTGACCATTACCACCGACGACCCAACCGGAATTGCGCAGAATGCGGAACAGACGAAGGGAAAGATGTTCCCGGTCTATCCGAATCCATCACCCGGAAATGCCACCCTCGATTACCAGTTGAACGCCGACAACCTGTCTGTTACCATCGACGTGTTCAACATGCTGGGACAAAAGGTTGTGAACCTGGTGGATAAGATGCAGGGCAAGGGAAAATATTCCGTTTCCGTTTCAAACCAGGGAAGCCAGCTTGATCCCGGATCCTACCTGATCAGGATGACCGTGGATGGCTTCTCCCAAACCCAAAAGATTCAGATTAACCGATGATTTTGATAATTTACGATCATTTTTCCCATAACCTGAATCCAAAACAATGAAAAAATATACGACCCTTGCCACGCTTTTGCTGGTCATCGTGGGAAATCTGACGTTGCATGCCCAGAACATCAGCATGCGGGTACCCGACAGCACCGTTTCATTGGGAAACACCATCGACCTTCCCATTTATGCCGACAACACCCTGACCGGCAGGAACGTGCTGGCGTATACTTTCCAGCTGACCTTCAATCAAACGGTTTACCAGTTCATCTCCGTGGTCACCGCAGGAACGATCAGCGCCCCGTACGGAAGTCCGGCAGTAAACTCGACCGTTCCCGGGCAGGTTACTTTTGCCGGTGCCGGCGCCACGGCGCTTGCGGGATCGGGGAAGTTCATTTACCTGCGGTTTAAAGCCTTAATACCCGGGGGCAGTTCGATCGCCTTCACAGGGGCAACCTACAACTATTTTAACGAGGGGTTGCCCGCGATGAATTTTCACAATGGATCCATCAACACTCCATCCCCTCCGGCGATCACCGTTTATCCGAACACCGGGACTATTACAAAGGGGGAAACGCTGCAATTCGGTGTTTCGGGGGGAACGGCTCCTTACCAGTGGTTTGTCACCAGTCCATCGGTTGCCTCCATCAACTCATCCGGGCTTTTAACGGGCATCCAGGCGGGGTTTACGAAAGTTGTGGCGGTAGATAATGGCGGGTTGAGAGACACCTCCAATTCCCCGATCGAAATCAGGGCCATGCGCCTCACCATTCCCGGCAACCTGAGCCAGTGGCAGGGGTCAGACATCGATGTGCCGGTGAATACAACCGATCTCACCGGGCTGAACATTTTTTCGGGAAACTTCAGCGTCGACTTCAATCAAAACATTCTCACGCCATTTGATGTTGTCCAGGCGGGAACTTTGCTGGCATCCTATCCCGCCCCGGTGTTTAACCCGGGCACCCCCGGAACTGTTTCAGTGGACTTTGCCGGTGTGACCCCATTATCGGGAAGCGGAACATTGATTTATATACGGTTCCATGTATCCGCGATCACTACCGGCGGTACACAGATGACTTTCTCCAGCGGGCTGTTTAATGAGAATCTTCCCCCGAATTTCACCAATGGATTTTTTTCGACCATTAACCTGCCTGTCCTGTCGATCACCCCGAACACCGGCACCCTGGTTGCCGGGCAAACAAAGCAGTTCACGCTGAATGGCGGCGGAACCCCTCCCATCGTGTGGAGTGTGAGCAACCCGCTGGTTGCATCCGTCACCCAGGCCGGGCTGATGACCACCCTCACGGGAGGGAATGTTACGGTTACGGCCACCGATTTTCACGGAGCTACCGCAACCACCGGGAACTGGCTGGTATACGACACCCAGGTGATCATGCCCGACACCACCACCTGCCCTGCCGCAACAGAATTTTACTATCCTATCCTGATCAGGTCATTGCCTCCGGGAGAATCTGTTTATGCGGTTCAGGCAACCTTTACATACAACTCAACCTACCTGACCTTCCTGAACATGGAGACCAACGGAACCCTCACCCAGGGATGGACCTTTGTGAGCAATTCATCGTCGGGACAAATCACTTTTGCAGGTTCCGGAACAACCTCTTTCAACACATCCGGGAAGATCGTCATGCTTAGATTCGGGTTCAAACCCGCATTTGTCCTGGGATCAAATGCCGGGCTTCAATTGCCCTCGATTACGTTGAATGAAGGCATTCCGAACCCGCTTGCAGACCTGAACGGATCTATTGTCGCAGCGAATATCACCCTCCCTGTTAGTGTATCTGTTATGGCTTCGGCAAACCCCGTTGTTTCCGGAACACCGGTCACATTCACCGCCGCTCCTGTCAATGGCGGGGCCATCCCCTCCTACCAGTGGAAGGTGAATTCCATCCCCATAGCGGGGGCAATCAATCCAACCTATACCTATGCGCCATCCGACAACGATGCCATCACCTGCGTTGTGACCTCAAACGGAATGTGCATCACGGGGAACCCGGCCACCTCCGTACCGGTAGTGATGACTGTAACCGCCGTTCCGGCGAACATCACCGTTACGGGATCTGTTGCCGCCACAAATTGTTTCAATGCCACCAGCACCCTCACCGTTGCGGGGGGAGTCACCACCTTCTCGGTGCTCAACGGCGGCTCTGCAACGCTGATTGCCGGGGTGTCGATTGACTTCCTCCCGGGAAGCAGGGTATACCCCGGGGGCTACCTGCATGGGTATATTGCACCGGGCGGCCCCTGGTGTGTCACCGGGCCGGTTCCGTCAGTGGCGACCGGATCGGACCAGCTCACACTGTACCCGGCACCGCAACTTTTCAAAGCCTATCCCAATCCGACCACAGAGGCGTTCACCCTTGAACTGGCCCCCGGGGCTGCATCCGGGCAGGTGAACGTTGAAATTTTCGGGTTGCAGGGCATGAGGATCCTGTCGGTCAACCTCAAAGATGAGCCGAAGCACCTGTTTTCTACCGGTTCCTGGCCGGCCGGGATCTATTTTATCCGGGTGATTTCGGGAGACAGGGCTGAAACAATGAAAATCGTGAGGCAATAAATCCTTTTGATCCTGTTCTGTGCGATGGGCTTCACCCATCGCTGGCAAATTGCGCCCCATTCGGGGCTGTGCTGAAAAGGCTTGTGTTGTTTCGCCGGCTGTTTGCATTGATCCGCTTCCAGACATAAATTCACATTTCACATTTCAGATTTCAGATATGCGATTTACGATTTACGATTTACGATTTACGATTTACGATTTGTTAAATAGAATGCTTGTTGGAAGATAATTTTTATCATACATAATACACGAAATGCGAAATGTGAAATGCGAAATCAGAAATCTGAAATGTGAAATGCGAAATGTGAAATTTTAACACACCCCACCCTTCAACAAAATTAAAAAGACTCAAAATTATCCCACTTTTATTTGGATTTATTATAAATAGCATGTATCTTTGTTTCAGTATAACTTGAGAAATCCCTTTATGTCCATTAACATTACTATGTATCTCATTGTAAATAATTAACAACCTGCTAAATCAGACAAACATGAAAATTCACCTATATCTTGCAACCATATTGCTCCTGGGCACCCTTGCGGGCAATGCCCAGGTGGCGATCAATTCGGATGGAAGCAGCGCCGACGCCTCTGCCATGCTCGATGTAAAGTCGACCACCAAAGGGATGCTCGTACCCCGGATGAGCGCCACCGAACGAGGGCTGATCACTACACCGGCTGCCGGGCTCCTGGTGTATCAAACCACCGCTCCCTTCGGGTATTACATTTACAACGGTACCACCTGGAAACAACTGATCGACGGCTTGCCCACCGGGAATCCGCCGGCCAATGACCTGCTTACTTTTGACGGGACCAACTGGGTCGCAAAAAACATCATCTTCGGTTCAACCGGGGGTAACACCCCGGTGGATAACATGCAGCCCTACCTCACCATGAACTACTGCATCGCCACCCAGGGCATATTTCCCTCGCAGAACGGCCTTGATCCATTTATCGGGGAGGTGGAACTTTTTGGCTTCAATTTTGCCCCGGTAGGCTGGATGACCTGCGACGGGCAACTCCTGCCAATTTCACAGTACACGGCACTGTTTTCGCTGCTTGGCACTTATTATGGAGGCAATGGCACCTCAAATTTTGCTTTGCCTGACCTCAGGGGCCGCGTGCCTGTCAACCAGGGCCAGGGCCCCGGGCTGACTCCTAAGACCATCGGGCAACCTGGCGGTACAGAAACGACCACCCTGTCGATATTGCAAATGCCCGCGCACACGCATGCTATAACCTTTCAATAAGAACGGATATGAAAATAAACATGATCCTTGCAGGCGCTGCATTGCTTTGCAGCCTTTTTGGCCAGGCCCAGCCCGGTGTGGCAGTAAACACCGATGCCACTCTTCCGAATGGCTCCGCCATACTTGATGTAAAGTCGGGCACCAGGGGAATCCTCGCACCGCGTATGACAGCACTCCAGCGTAGCCAGATCTCCGCTCCTGCAGCCGGACTGCTGGTTTTCCAAACCGATGCCCCGGCCGGGTACTATTATTACAACGGCACCAGCTGGAGGAAGGAGATCGATCTCGCGACAACTGGTGCCAATCCTGCCACCAATTCCCTTATTACATTCGACGGAACAAACTGGGTGGCAAAGAGTCTCCTGACCGGGTCAACCGGAGGAGGGCAGTACACGGTCAGCAACATGCAGCCATTTCTGACCATGAACTATTTCATTGCATACACAGGTATTTTCCCTTCCAGGAGCGGAACACAACCCTTTCTCGGGGAGGTGGAACTTGGCGGCTTCACTTTCGCTCCCAACGGGTTTTTTCTGTGTAATGGGGCATTGTTACCCATCAGCCAGTACATGGCCCTCTTTGCCCTGCTTGGAACCACTTACGGGGGAGACGGGATGACCACCTTTGGCCTGCCTAACCTTTCGGGAAGGGTGGCCATTCACCAGGGCCCGGGCAACGGGTTGACAAACCATTATATCGGAGAAGAGGCAGGCACCGAAACCAGGTATCTTTCGGTTGCAAACCTTCCCGCTCATGTTCATCCCGTGACAATCAATTCCAATTAATGAGTCTATTTTCAAGTTTTGGACCCCATTCCCCCAACCCCCTTCCCCAAAAAAGGAAGGGGGAGAAAGTCCCTCCCTTTTTGGGGAGGGATTTAGGAAGGGGTCCAAAAGTGCGGACAATATTACTTTTTTTGCTCGTTACAGCATGCCTCCCGGGATTTTCCTCATGTTTGCCATCCGACACGGTGAAACAGGGTGTTGCCGACAGCTGGGCCTACAAAATCCTGAACATCGTTCAGCAAAAGGCATCAGCCGGGGTGGTGGTCACGGTGGCGGTGGTTGACGACGGCTTCAGGCTGACCCACAAATCGCTGAAGGATTACATCTATACGAATGAGAAGGAGATTCCGGGAAATTTCCAGGATGACGACCACAACGGGTATATTGACGACATCCACGGCTGGGACATTTCGGACAATGACCCGGATGTGTCGGTTCCCGGGGGAAAAGAAAACAAGTATTACCACGGCACCTATATTGCCGGGATC
>CAIKNA010000312.1 GCA_903828645.1 uncultured Bacteroidales bacterium | reverse complement strand
GCGACATTTTCAGCCCGGCCTTTGCGGATAAAGATATCGGCACTCATGGTATAATCATCGCTGCGGTTTGCATCGTACAGCAACAGGTATCCTATAAAGATGTTTGCCGCCATCTCAACCAGCCTGCGTGAATGGAAATCGAAATATTCGCTATCGTTGTATTCGCTGATCTTCTCGACGGTTTTGGCGAACTGCTCGGTCATTTTTTCAAGCGAACTTTTCAGGTATTCCAGTTCACGTTTCACTGGAAGTTCGGCCCTTTCGCGCATGGCAGACAGATAACCTCCATTCCCCACATAGCGGATGGCCGCCACTACCTGCAACTGCGAGGTACCTTCATAAATCGTTGTGATACGCGCATCGCGGTATATTCTTTCAATCGGGAAGTCTTTCATGTAGCCGGTACCTCCGAAGATCTGGATGGCATCGTAGGCGATTTGGTTGCAGCACTCACTTGAATAAAGTTTCAGGAGCGGGGTGAACATGTCGGCAAGCCTCTGGTAATGTTTGGCTTCCTGCCGTTCGTCGGTCTCTAGTTTGCGCTCCCTGGAAGCAAAATTGCTGCATTTGTAAAGGTCGACGTAACGTGCTGTTTCATAAAGCAGCGACCGCATCCCGTCGATCTTTACTTTCATGTTGGTGAGCATCTCGTAGACTGCCGGGTACTTGATGATAGATTTTCCGAACTGCTCGCGCTCTGTAGCATATTTGTATGCTTCGCGATAGGCAGCTTCGGCAAGGCCCACCGACTGTGAACCGACACCGAGGCGGGCTGAGTTCATCAGCGACATGACGTACTTAATAAGTCCGAGCTTGGTATCGCCGATGAGTTTTGCAGGTGCGTGGCGGAATACCAGTTCGCAGGTTGGAGATCCTTTGATCCCAAGTTTATTTTCAATGCGCCTCACCGTGACCGCTTTATCCTTGCGGTCATAAACGAACAGCGACAGCCCGCGTGCATCGGTGGTTCCCTCTTCAGAGCGTGCAAGAACTAGCGAAATATCCGCATCGCCGTTGGTGATAAACCGTTTTACTCCGTCAAGCAGCCAGCGGTGCCTGTGTGTATCATAGGTGGCTTTCAGTTGTACTGCCTGGAGGTCGGAACCTGCATCAGGTTCGGTTAAATCCATGGCAGCTGTAGCGCCTTTGTTGAAACGAGGCAGGAATTCATCCTTTAGCTCATCTGAAGCAAACTCGAGGATAGTTTCAGCACAGTCCTGCAGCCCCCATATATTTGCAAAACCTGCATCGGCACGTGAGACGATTTCACCCGACATGACATAAGGAACATGAGGCATATTCAACCCATCGTATTCGCGGGGAAGTGTAAAACCTACCAGACCCGCTTTTACCAGGGCGTCGTAGTTCTGTTGTGTGCCCCGGGCGTACTTTACTTCGTTGTCTACCAGCAGGGGGCCCTCCTTGTCGACGGATTCGGCATTCGGGGCAACAATCTCACCGCTGATCTCTCCGATGATCTCCATTATTTTGTCGTAGCTGTCGATTGCATCTTCGTAATCGAGCGGTGCAAAATCGTATTTATCTTTCTGGGTATAATCTGACTCCTTCAATTTCACGATCCTGGCCATCAGGGGATGGGTAAGGTGAAACTTAAGATGGGTATTGTCGGTATAGAAATTTTCCATGACGGTTTTTACTTCGAGTTTTTCCTGTAATATTTAATCATTCTGGGAATTACATCGGCCACGTTTCCAATGATAGTGTAATCGGCGATCTGGTTGATCGGTGCGTTGATGTCGGTATTGATCGAAATGATCTGGGCCGACTGATCCATGCCTGCACGATGCTGCACAGCTCCTGAAATGCCGCAGGCAATGTAAAGTTTCGGCCTTACTGTGACTCCGGTCTGCCCTACCTGGCGCCCGTGTTCCACAAACCCTGCGTCCACGGCAGCACGCGAAGCGCCCACCTGTGCACCCAGGATTTCGGCCAGTTCGAAAAGGAGTCGGAAATTCTCCTTCGAACCTACCCCGTATCCTCCGGATATAATCACCTGTGCATTTTTGATGTCTATCCTGCTTTTCTCCAGGTGCCGTTCGATGATGGTAACGGCGAAGTCCTCGTCCTTCAGAATGCTCCTGGCATCTATTTTATTGAGTTTCCCCTTGTATTTCACTGAGTATAGTTCCTTCTTCATCACACCCTCGCGCACGGTGGCCATCTGCGGCCTTGTTTCGGGGTTGATGATCGTGGCAATGATGTTGCCGCCAAAGGCAGGCCTGATCTGGAAAAGCAGGTTCCTGTATTCGGTCTGCGATTTGTTATCGAAATGGTCCCCTATTTCCAGGCTGGTGCAGTCGGCTGTCAGGCCGCAGCGGAGCGCCGATGCCACCCGCGGAGCAAGGTCGCGGCCAATGCTGGTGGCTCCGAAAAGCACGATTTCAGGATGTTCTTTTTTGAAGAGTTCAATAATGACAGTTGTGTGCGGAAGTGTTGTATATGGGAACAATTTTTCATCGTCGGCGTAATGGATCACATCCACGCCAAACGGGTAGAGCAGGGCTTCCAGTTTTGTGACTTTGTGCCCGATTACAACTGCCTCGAGTTTGACTTTAAGATCATCCGCCAATTTCCTGCCTTTCGACAGCAGCTCAAGGCTTACATCGGCAATCGACCGTTCTTCGGTTACTTCGCAATAAACAAAAATATTGTTCACAGGATTCTGATTTTCTGTTTCTACTCTGTTTAACTACCCGATGATGTGGCTGCTGATGAGCGTTTGCATCAGTTTTTCGATATCCTTGTCGGAATTGCTGAGGATTTTCGATTCTTTGTGCTGAAATACCACATTTTCGATTTTTTTCACCTTTGTGGGCGATCCCGACAGCCCGAGCCATTCGTTATCTGCTTTCAGCTCTTCGGCCGACCACTCCTCAATGAGCAGGTAAGGCCGTTCGTTATAGAGTTCGGTGTAGTCTTTGGTTTCATTCTGCAGTTCTGTCACGGTACGGGCGTGCTTGTATTTCATCAGCAGTTTGCCGATACGCTGGCGGCAGGGAGGCGCTGAACTGTGCACCGTGATAAGCGCCGGCAGGGTCGAGTTCACCACTTCCACTCCCCTTTCAAGTCTGCGCTTAACAATGATCTTCTTGGCATCGAGCGAAAGGATCTCTTCTGCGTAGGTTATTTGGGGAATGCCGAGTTTCTCGGCTGTTTGCGGGCCAACCTGGGCTGTATCGCCATCGATTGCCTGTCGCCCTGATATCACCAGGTGGTATGGGGCTAATTTCTTCACCGCGAGGGATAAGGCATAGGATGTGGCCAGGGTGTCTGATCCCGCAAATTTGCGGTCGGTGATAAGGTAGCCATGGTCTGCCCCACGGTACATGGCCTCGCGTATGATCTCTGCTGCCCGGGTGGGGCCCATGGTAAGCAGGATTACTTCAGCATAGGGAATCTTATCTTTGATGCTCAGGGCCTGCTCAAGCGCATGAAGATCTTCGGGGTTGAATATGGCAGGCAGTGCTGCCCTATTGACAGTGCCATCGGCTTTCATGGCATCCTTGCCGACATTCCTTGTATCGGGCACCTGCTTTGCAAGAACTATTATCCGGAATCGCATAAAAATAGACCTGGTTACAATTAGGTACGGTTATATTTTGTTTTCTGAAATAAAATCAGGCCCGCAAAAGTACGATTTTAGGTTATATAAACAAGAGAAATTTACACAATCAATTCATCATCAATATATTAAAAATATCACATCCCTCGGTGCCGTATTCACTGACCAGGGAAAAAACCACCGGGATATCCTCAAGCCTGATGCACCCTTTCCTAAATTTTCAGGAACTTTTTATAATAAAGATGATCTTTGCCAGCATCAATTTTTATAAAGTACAACCCTTTGCTTAAATTGCTGATGGAGATACCGGTTGCAGGTGAATGGATGAACCCTTTTTTAACAAGTTTTCCGCATTGATCGGATATTTCAAATGAAACATTCTTGATCGGTTGCAGGCATCCAATGTTGACCTGGTCGGTGGCGGGGTCAGGGTATAAGTTAAAAACCATTTCTTCATCCGGCTTTTCCTGAATGCCGATGGAAAGATTTGGCTTGAAATAGGTCATACGGATCACCCACTTCTCAGGATCTATGACGACAGAAGTAGGCAGGTGGGGTACACTTCCGGTTAACTTAAACTGGTATTCCTGATTTAGCTGATTGTTCATCACGGTAATGATGGTGTCATTCCCGTCAATATCCTCTATTTTTATCCGGAGCGGCATTTCGAACACTGCACGCCAGTTGCTGAGGCTGGCCTGCGCCTGGAATATATGAAGCGTTAAAACCTTGGTTACGCTATCCTGGTTGAAGTTATAATAGTACTTCGGGAAGTAAGCATCATAAACCCACTGATCGAAAAAGGCGGTGAGGTCCTTCCCGCTGACATTTTCAACCACGTGCCGGAAGTCTTCCGTTGAAGCATTTTTATACATAAATCCCGGGCTGGACGCATAGGTGCGAAGGCAGTTGAAAAAAGTCTGGTCCCCCAGGACACCCCTCAGCATATGTAAAACCCAGGCACCTTTATAATAGACTATTTCCTGGAAGATATTAAATGTATCCAGGTCGTTTTGCAGGTATAAGGTACCTCCCATCGTGCCCGGGGTGGAATTCAAATAGGCATGATAAGCGGCCGTCCCGCTCTTATGTTCTTTCCACAGAGCTTCCGCATATGTTGCAAAACCTTCATTCATCCAGGCATGGTGCCAGTCGGCACAGGTAATCATGTCACCAAACCACATATGCGAAAGTTCGTGAACGGATGTATAAAACCAAGATAACGACATATTGTTGGTAATGGTGTTGGTTTGATTTTCAATGGCCCCGTAGTAACCTATTTCCGACATGGCATATTTTTCCTTCCAAAAAGGATATTTCCCGAATACTTCAGAATAGAATTGCATTGCATCCGGCATTTCAGCAACACCAATCCTGGATATTGAGTCGTTCTCAGCGAAAAAGTAATAATCGATCGGAAAGGATTCCCCGTTCTGACCAGAGAATGATTGCCGGAAATGCGTATAATTTGAGATTGCCATCATGACGTAATAGGTCACAATCGGATACCTGTGCCGCCAAGAATAGGTGATTTTATTGTTTGCTACCGAAACATTTTCAAGCAATCCGTTCGAAACCGCAATAACTTTGTTCCCGTTTATTACAGTATCAGGAACAGTAATATCAAGGTAAACAGAATCAGCCTTGTCTTCGGGCCCGTCTTTACAGGGATACCAGTAATGGGCAAGGTAGGGGGTTGACAAAGTTGCAATCACAGGTTCCCCGTTGTGGTGCGTTTCGTATCTTAGCCCTTTGTAACCTCCTGCCAGTTGGGGGACTCCCTGGTACCAAATACAAATTTCAGCAGACTGGCCTCTGGGATAATTTCTGTCAAGAACTATATTGATGCTGTCGCCATTTGTTGTATAAGTTGAACAGCTTCCGGTAATACTGTCAACCTGAAGACTGCTTTGCAGGCTCAAGACGATCCTGAACAAGTTATTGACCCTGGAATCAAATTTGCAAAGCAGGTTTCCCTTAATATATTTTGCACCTGCATTGAGGGAAACATCCGCTTTCAGATGATAAAACCTGACGTTGAACGTGGTGTCAGCACTTCCGGTTTTATTTTTGATTTTGACAAAATCCTTAAAATTACGCCATTCAGTTTGGTAGAGATCAGTTAACGTGCCTGATTTCTGGCCATATGAAGTGAAACCAACCATAATGGCTATGAACAAGATGAACATGAAATTTTTCATAATAGTTGATTTATTGACAGTTACCTTTTTCCATAGACAATTAAACCTGTCGGTGGTCTTTCATTATCCCGGTAAGTTTGCACTTTCCTTACGTTTTTATTTCCCTGTCCCATGTTACTGATGGTAAAGTTAATAACAATTAGCATGCATGATTGTCTATTTTAGGCTGATTTTTAAATGCAGTAGCAACTTTGTACTCAATCAATAAATATTTTACAAATTTTACCATACATGATTGATTTTTATCTTAATTTTACCTTTTAAGACAAATTTAAAATTCATAAATTATAACAATATTATTATGAATAACTTAATTGTAAAAGGAGTGTTGTTATCCTGCATGGTAACCTTAATGATTTCCTGCAAACCAAAGAAGGAAGTCCCCTTAGTAACAGTGATTGATACTGCCCAGATTAAAAAGGAAATCCAGGCCAAGGAGGATGAATTTGCTGCAACCTATAATTCCCATGAAATGAAAAACATAGGGTATTATGCAGATGATGCGATTTCCTTTTCTCAGAACAAAGCTCCATTGGTTGGCAAAAAATCCATTACAGAATATTTAATAGCCAATATGGACTCCCCGGCTAAATCCAATAAAATTTCATATAAAACCAACGAGATTTATGTCTCGAATGAAGGAAACCAGGTAGTTGAAATTGGTTATTACCAGGTAGTCGAAGCTACAAATAATAGCACAATTAATTCCGGGAATTATATATGCCTGTTTGTAAAAAGAGACGGCAAATACTTCTGCCTGAGAGATATGAGTACCTCAGATGTGCCGCTGAAATAAATTGATACCGGATTGAACAATCGGGGAAGGGTCGTTTACTTATTTTTACTGCAAGTTTTTACCTGAAAGCGGGCAAATTATCGTCTGCCTCCTCCACCCCTGGAACCTCCTCCTCCACCCCTGGAACCTCCGCCTCCACCTGACCCACCACTTCCCCTGGAACCTCCGCCTCCACTAAATCCACCACCACCGCCACCACCTGAACGGGATGTTCCCATGGAACCTGCTGAGGGTGAATTTCCTCCTGACTGACGCGTTGATGGTTGTGCCGAGGGTGAATTACCGCCTGGCTTACGTGTTGAAGGTTGCGCCGAGGGTGAATTACCGCCTGGCTGCCGGTTAGCTGGTTGTGTTGATGGTGAATTACCGCCTGGCTGCCGGTTAGCTGGTTGTGTTGATGGTGAATTACCACCTGGCTTGCGGTTTGCAGGTTGTGTAGAGGGCGAATTACCTCCCGGCTGGCGGTTTGAAGGTCGTGTTGAGGGCGAATTTCCACCCGACGGGCGAGTCGCTGAGTTATTGCCATTATATCTGCCGCTGGCATTATTATGGTTTACTGTCGTTGAACTGTTCCTGGAACTATTGTAGCTGTTATAATTAATCGTATTGTGAATTACGGTTGTATTCCCATGATAGCCGTAATGATAACCACCCCCGTGGTAATAGTAATTATTATGACGGTAAATGCCAACTGACATTACTGTAAAGGCGGCAAAATAAGGAGGATAAAACCCGTAATAATAGGGTGGAACATAAGGCACATATGCCGGGGAATAGACATAAACAACAATCGGACTTGATTCAACCACTACAGTAGTTGTAGATGCAGGAACAGTCACCTTAACAGGATCAGCTCCGCTGTATCCGGGGTTGGCAGTGACTGCAGGAGTTGCAGCAGCTTTGGGCTCAACAATATAATCTTTGCCGTATAATGCTTTATCTCCAACAATCTGTATGGTGACTTTTTTATTTTTATCCTTTGAAACAAAAATGACAGCAACATCCTGTGTCTCTGTTTCATTCACAGCAACCTGAAGGATAAAGGTGAAATCGTTATCTTTTTTCTTTGTCACAACCTTGATGAAGTCAACTTTACCATCTAAATTTAAATCCAGGTTGTTGATTCCCGTTGTTTCCAGATTAAGTGATTTTTCAAAATCCTCGATGGTCTTTGATTTTTGAAAAAGGTCCAATACCGCATAAAGATCGAGGTTGTCTCCCGGCAAGCCCAATAAGGTTGTATCCTTCTTTGTTTCACTCCCCGATTGAGAAAAAACAGTCAGGCTTAACATGCTCATTGCGATGACTAAAATTGATATAAACCTGTTTTTCATAGTATTGTAATTAAGGATTTCAAGAACAAATTTACAAAAATTATCATTCGTAACCAACAAATCATTTAAATCAAAAATTCGGCCAAAAGAGGGTAACTTTGCCGCCATGAAATCAAAGAAAGGCAGGAATCATTGAAAACAAGTGCATTTATTATCTTCTTTGTTGTTGTTCTGGCAGTTTACGGGCTGGTTAACAGCTACATTTTTATTCGTGGGTTGCAGGCCATTCCGGCAGGTTCCTCATGGCGGACATGGTACATTGCAGGCTTCTGGCTGATTGCCTCCACTTTTGTGCTGGCGAGAATCATGGAGCGAGCCTGCCCGTGCGGTTTCACCGGCATCATCACCTGGATCGGGTCGTTCTGGCTGGCTTTCATGCTTTATTTTATCCTGGTTGCCTTGTTTCTTGATTTCGCCAGGCTACTCGACCACTTTTTTCACATTTTCCCACAGTCATTCCTTGCCGATTACCAGCATACCAAACTCATTGTCCTCTATGCCACCCTGGCACTGGTTACCCTGGTCGTTGCAGGAGGGTTCGTCAATGCAAGGATCCCCGCGATCAGGAAACTTGAACTACATGTTGGAAAAACCGTGACTGGCGACAAATCGCTGAATATCGTGATGGCTTCGGATATCCACCTGAGAACCATCATTGCCAAGCGAAAGGCCAACAGGCTGGTCGAAACGATCAACTCGCTGCATCCCGACATCGTGCTGTTTGCCGGTGATGTGGTCGATGAAGACCTGGCCCCGGTGATTGAGAACAACCTGGGGGCAAACCTGGTGCAGATCAAGTCAAAACTTGGTGTTTACGCCATTACCGGGAACCATGAGTACATTGGAGGGGTTGAACCGGCCGTGAAATATCTCAGCGAGCATGGAATCACCATGTTGCGTGACACCGCGATGCTTATAGACAACCGCTTTTACATTGTAGGGCGCGAAGACCGCGACCGGCAGCGGTTTACCGGAAAGGAGCGCAAGGAGCTGAACGAACTGACCAAGGAGGTTGACTTTTCCCGCCCGGTGATCCTCCTCGACCACCAGCCGTTCAACCTGGAGCGCGCCGTGAAACTGGGAATTGACCTTCAGCTCTCGGGCCATACGCATCACGGACAGATGTGGCCATTCAACTACATTACGAGTGCCATTTACGAGATCAGCTGCGGTTACAAACTGATCGGGAAGACCCATTTTTATGTTTCCTCCGGTTTTGGAACCTGGGGACCTCCGGTTCGCTTGGGCAACAGACCTGAGATCGTGCAGATAATTTTACACTTTGATTAGAAGAGAGCCATGCTGAAAATATCGTTCCGCACCTATTCACTCATTGCGCTGTTTGTTGTTCTCTTCATCACAGTGGTGATAGGGGTTCTGATCTATTCGCACCGGGAAGTGCCGGTTAAACCCGTCACTCCACCAGCGGCGCAACCGATGGCTTATGGCATCCGGCTCGACAGCATGGAGATTGTCCGCGGTTCGGTGGCAAACAACCAGAACCTTTCTTCCATCCTGGGTGCTTATGTAGCGGATGGGATCATCGACCGGATCGCAAGAAGCACCAGTGACATTTTCGACGTCAGGAAGATAAAAGCCGGGAATACCTATGCACGAATAGTTTCAAAGGACTCTTCCAGGCAAACGCTTTATTTTATTTATGAGATAAACCCGATCGATTTTGTCGTTTACGATCTAAGGGATTCGCTGAAAGTATACAGGGATAAGAAAAAGGTGACAAGGTTGATCAAGACTTCAACCGGGACGATTACCAGCTCGCTGTGGAACTGTTTTGTAGAGAATAAGCTCGATGTTCACCTGGGACTTGCCCTTTCGGATGTTTATGCATGGACAGTTGATTTTTACGGTTTGCAGAAGGGTGATAATTTCAAGGTGATCTACGAGGAAGTTTTTGTCGAGGACAGGATGATCGGCATTTACCGGATCCTGGCTTCGAAATTTCAGACCAATGGCAAGGATTTTTATGCCTACCATTTCGAGCAGCAGGGAAAGGGTGCCTACTTTGATGAAAACGGGCAAAGCCTGCAGCGCTCCTTTCTGAAGGCGCCACTTAAGTTTTCGCATATCAGTTCTCATTTTTCCGGTGCGCGGATGCACCCGATCCTGCGGATTGTAAGGCCACATTTCGGGGTCGATTATGCCGCCCCGCGGGGTACACCTGTGGTGGCCCTTGGCGCCGGTCATGTAAACGAACTCGGGTTTCACGGGGGATATGGCCGTTTCATCAGCATCCGGCACAATTCGGTGTTCACTACCACCTACGCCCATTTATCGGGCTATGCAAAAGGGTTAAAAGCCGGAAGCAATGTGAGCCAGGGCGAGGTGATCGGGTATGTGGGCAGCAGCGGCCTGGCGACAGGCCCCCATCTTGATTTCCGCGTTTACCGCAACGGCACACCGGTTGATCCGCTCAGGGTTGAATCACCCCCGTCAAAGCCTGTTGATGCGCAGGATATGATGAAGTTCAAACAACTGGTTGCCAGGATGAACCTGGAGTTGGGGAAATAGCAAACACCTCATCCCCTGACCCTTCTCCTGAAGGAGAAGGGAGATTGTTTCTGCCAAATAGCAAAACAGAACGGGGAAGATTCAACCAGCTACTACCTATCCTTCCCGCGTGAAAGGGTGTTCATGTTTCCACATCTTCCAGACAAGAAATACCGGGAACAAAAACCAGGGGGCGTTGGCCAGGGTGACAATGAAGGGGGCAAAGGTGGCATGCGGCCCCCAGTACTCCTCGCTCATGATGATGAAGACGTTGGTAAAGAGTATGGAAGAGTATATAATGGTCGGAATGCGGATCCAATCCTTACCCCTGATGAAGGCATAAATTGCAAAAAGGTAATATGGACCAAAGAAAACGGCATCGAGCCAGATGGTCGCTTTCCACCAGGTCGGTCGCGCCCACTGCAGCGGATCAAAGCTCCTGCCCCACCAGTGAACCATGTCGACCAGGAAAGGAAACGGCCACAACGGGTATTGAAAATTATCGGGATTTTTAATAACAAGCTGTTCCAGGTCAACAATATAGGTGATGTATAACAGGTTCAGGAAAAAAAATGCGAGATAAATGTAATCGGTTTTTCGTTCTTTAAGGGGGATGGTTTGTCTCATATTTGAATTTTTGATGATCTTATGACAGGTTTTTCTTCCTCCTGGCGTTTTGGGCCAGTTGGCTGGCAATGGCCAGCCGGAAGCCGGAGATATTGGAAATGAAGGCCCCTATTTTCACCCCGGGATCTGAATAGACGAGGGTTTTCGGTTTCAGAATCAGTTTTATAATCTGCCCGGCAACATCCCCGGGGGATTTTGGTTTGGTGAACAGTTTCGCCAGGAAATTCTGGTGTTCGGCCATTAAAAAGTCCTGATCGATTGCGCCCAGCCGTGAAACGGGTAGCGAGTCAGTTTTGATGTAGCCGGGGAAGTATTCGCTTACGATGATCCCGCTCCCCGCCCATTCGGCCTGGATCGTGCGGGTCCATGCTGATAATGCCGCTTTTGAACAAACATACGGGGCATAGAAAGGGATTCCCATCATGAACCCGGGAGAACCGATGTTGATCACATGTCCCCCACCCTGCTTGTGCATGTGGGAGATCGCTTCCTGGGTTGCCACCACAGGGGCGATGAGGTTGGTGGTAAAGGCAGTGAGCAGATCACCGGGTTTTACGGCATCGGATTTTGCCACGATGATGCTCGCGGCATTGTTTATCAACACATCGATCCTGCCAAAACGGGCAACAACCGATCGAACCATTTCCCGCACCAGGGTTTCATTGGTCAAATCGACCGGGATGACTAATGGATCGTTCATCCGGGCAGCCAGTTCATCCAGCTTTTCTTTCCTGCGGGCCGCGATGGCAACCTTTGCCCCTGCAGCATCGAGCGCCAGCGCTATGGCAGCACCAATGCCGGAGGAGGCGCCGGTGATGAGGATGATTTTTTTCGAGAGATCAGGGAGGGTAGACAATTTACGATTTACGATTTACGATTTACGATTTTAGATTGGAGGCCAAAAG
>CAIKNA010000311.1 GCA_903828645.1 uncultured Bacteroidales bacterium | reverse complement strand
CCCTGAAGGTGCCCGGAGGCAAATTCCCCGGGGGTCCGCACATCCATGATCATGAATCCCGGGTTGTTATTGTTGCTTTTGATCAACTTTGCCGCATCGGAGGGATTTACATTCTGAACCACCCCGACATCATGGCTGCATCGGGGCAAAATGACGAGCATGAACAAAGCGATCACAAGGTAACGGCAATTGAGAACTGTTTTCATATTTTCGGGATTAGAGGTTTACTTCCATTTTTCATGGATGAATTCTTGTTTTTGAAAAAGCTGCTGTTTTTCTAAGCAGGAAGGTATAAAGCGCGAAGAGTAAGGAGACGATCAGTTGAACCATGATAAAGAACGTCCCGGTTTCATCCATGAAAAATGAAGCAGAAAATATCATCCAATAAAGAAAATAACAGAACACCTTACTTAGCAGGATCGAAAGAAGCATGGCTGCGAATGGTTTGTCAATCCGGTTGTAAATCCAATAAAACAGGGCAACATTCGCACTCAGTTCCAGCGTGATGACCAACATTTTTATAAACTCCGGATGTCCTGAGAAAGCCCACGAACAGAAGGAAAGAATCAACGCCAGCAGGTAGCTGTTCTGCTTTGTGGTGTGCACCATTGCCAGGATCAACACGAGGCGCATGGGTTCCAGGTACCAGAGCGGGAATGAGAGCATGTGTGCCATCGCCGGTGCCAGGATGATGAATGCAACGGCCACTCCATCGAACAAGAGATATTTGGTCACATTCCATTTATTTAACGACAAATAGCCTACACTTTTGTTTTCCATGGGAAGTTTTTTTAACCTCATCCTCCGGGTGAAGGAGCTGAAGTGATTGATATCCATTTCATGCAAAGCTGATAACTCCATGCAAAAGTAGCTCATAAGAAGCAACCTGGTCAATAAAAATGCAACAATACAAAAAACGAATGACCGTATGGGTCTCTTTTTCGGAAGAATTTAATAAGATTTCTTCGGAAACCCAATTGAACGATCAAGAAACCCACTTGAACGGGAAAGAAACCCGTTTCCCTTTTGCCGTACTTACATTTATCGTGTTAAAAAATGTACGCGCAATGCGATGCATAAACGCTAAAGTATTCACAAAGGCATAATTTTAAAAATCAGACCTTATGAGAAACATTTACACCTTCCATGCTGTGTTTCATGGTAAACCAAATGTGATTAGTATTGACTTTTTACGTTTTCCTGCGCTGATGACGCTGATGGTATTGATGATTACTGTCAAAGGTTGGGGGCAGACCACGGTTTTTACAGATGATTTTGACAGGTCGGGATATACCAGCCCGCAGTCAGGTGGAACACCAACCGCTACATATATCACCGGTACAGGATCAAACGGGGCAATAACAATGAGGCTATCAAGTGGTAGTGATTATGCTCTCCAACTTGCCGGGTTGGGTATTGCAGGTAATACCTTCACATATCTCGATAATTCTGCTTTTTATCTCCCGTACAGTTCATCTTCGGGCTTGACTGAAAATAGTGGTATCATTACATGGTACTTTAACGAAAAGTACTTTGGATCAATTTCTGGTAATTATCGACCGGTCATCATTCTTGCTGCTTCTGGTAACGACTTTAATAGTGGGTCAGGATACGCCGTTTATTATAGAAAATCGACTTCCCTGAAATTTTCCTTAGCAAGGTTTAGCGGCGGAGTTCAAGGTACAATAACCGATGTTATTCCAGAGGCAACATCAAATGACATCACATCGACTACTGACTATGTAAGTATTATGGTAAAATATGATCCGTCTACCGATAATTGGTCAATGTATACAAGAGATGATGGGGGCACAGCTTTTACTCTTCCATGGACCGGGACATTAACTCAGCATGGAAGCACTGTCATGGATAACACATATACTTCCAGCAGTTATAATCTTAAATACAGTGGGTTTTATTATACTTATCTTACTGCTGTGGCAGGTAGTTATAAAACCATTTTTGATAATTTTCGGGTAACAGAGATTGCTACATCCGCACCTTCAATCCAGTCAACCAATCTTGTTTTCAGCCTCATCGCACAATCTTCCATGACTACTGGCTGGACAAACGGAAATGGATACAAGAGAATCGTGAAGATGAATACGACAAATTCATTCACCAATCCTGTGAACGGGGCAGAGCCAACTGCAAACCCTGTCTATGGCGGTTCTGGTGAACAGGTTGTTTATGATGGTACCGGAAATACCGTAAATGTGACGGGATTGTCTGCAAGCACGGAGTATTGGTATCGTGTATATGAGTATTATTATGGTGCATCTCTGAGTCCGATCTATTTAACAAGCACGGCAACTGATAATCCTAAAAGTGCAACGACATCTGCGGCGCCTCTTTTACCAACTGTCATAAGTCCGACAGCCACAGCTATTACAAATAACACTGCCACGCTGGGAGGAAATATCACATCTGATGGTGGCGCGTCAATATCAGCTCGAGGTACTGTCTGGAAAACTACAAGTCCGGTTACTATTTCCGACAACCCATTGGCCGAAGGCGGAACAACTACCGGCGTGTTTACTCATTCACGGACAACTCTGCCAGCTAAATCGCATATCTTTTATGCAGCTTATGCAACCAACAGTGTCGGCACAACCCTCTCGTCAGAAGGGAATTTTTACACCCTGGCTGATGAGCCAACTACGCATGTAACTAATTTTGCCGCAAATCCCATAACCGGGAATTACACTTCATTGAATCTTACATGGCTAAGTGCAACCGGAGCGGATGGTTACCTTATTGTGCAAAGGCTTGGATCATCATCACCGGGGACCGCTCCTACCGATGCCACAGGATATGCCATAGGCAGCACACTTGGTACAGGAACAATAGCCGCAGTGGTTTCTTCGGGAGCAACGACATCTCAGGTAATCTCAGGGTTGACTCCATCGACCCAATATACTTTCAGAATTTATCCGTTCGGCTATGATGGATCAAATGCCTCAACCTACAACTATCGCACTGTAACAACCATTCCAACAACTTCCGGTACAACAAACACCCCTCCTCCTACTGACTATACCTGGACCGGGGCAACTGATAATTCCTGGATTGTCGCAACAAACTGGAGCCCTAACAGGACAGTTCCTTACACGAATGATATGCTCCATTTTAATGGAGGAGGAAGTATAACCATAACAAATGTTCCGACACAGACCATTAGTCAATTACTTGTCTCAAACAATACAACCCTGGAGTTACAATCTGCTTCGACTGCTATCCTGACAATAAATGGAGGAACTGGCGTGGATTTCGATGTCCCTAGTGGATCTGCAATGAATTTAACACAGGCAACTGCCATCACCATTGCTCTTGCTACGGGAGCGACAGGCACAATTGGCGGATCGATGAACTTTAGCAATGCCGCCCACAAATTAACTGGTTTTGATGCAAGTAGCATTACCTTCCAGAATGGCTCCACTTTCACAGCCGGGACATTATTTTCAGGGAATGCATTTGGGACTATAAACAATCTGTCAGTTGTTTTTGCCGGCGGGTCAACTTATATCCAATCAGCAGGTAGTAATCCCTTTGGAGCCTCACAACCCGGCTCAGCTGTCGTTTTTCAAACCGGCAGCGTATATAAATTCAATGCAACCGTAGGAGGACCTTCCTATAGCGGCAGAACCTATGGAGACTTTGAAAACAACTCCACTTTAAGCCAGGATAACCAGGGGAGCGGTACAATGACCTGTGACAATTATACGGTGACAAGCGGGATTATCAACTGGGATTTTTCAGGTGGCATCGTTATCAAAGGAAATATCTCGGTCTCATCTGCCGCGACATTAACCTTTGGGAATGCTACCAAAACAACGAACCTGACATTAAGTGGCTCTGCTGCCCAGACAATCAGTGGTACGGGTACCATGATTTTTGGAGCAAATGGCACCCTAACCGTTAACAACCCTACGGGTGTTACACTCAACAGCAAGGCAACCTTGAATAACCTCACCATCGCTTCCGGCACCTTCACAGTTGCCTCCGGCGCCTCTCTCATCACCAATGGCACCATAAACGGGAATGTTATCGTTGAACGCACTATTGATGCATGGACCGATGCAACCCATGGTTGGCATTTCCTGTCATCGCCGGTGGCGGTCCAGGCAATTGATCCTGCCTTTACCAACCTCACTCCTGGTAATTACGATTTCTTTGCATGGTCGGAACCTGACAACATGTGGGTGAATTTTAAAAACACATCGGCACCACCGGTCTGGAATACGGCAAATGTTCTCGGAGGCACCAGTGGATCGCTCAACTTTATCCCTGGAAAAGGATACCTTGCAGAATATGTGGCATCCGGTACCAAGCAATTCAACGGTACACTCAACACCGGAGATATAAGTCTCAGCAATCTTTCCTTAAGTGCCGGGACCAACAAAGGCTGGCACCTGCTTGGCAACCCGTTTCCATGCGCCCTTATCTGGGAACCGGGAACATGGGGCTTAAGCAATGTGAATGCAACGGCAAAAATCTGGAAGGAATCCTCGGCATCCTACGTGGATGTTAACATTTCACCTCCCGGCAACCCGATCATCCCGGCACTGAATGGGTTTATGGTAGAAGTCACCGGCGGGACAAACGCCCTGACCATTCCCATCTCAGCCAGGGTCCATGATGCAACTTTCTGGTATAAATCGGCCGACGCTCCCTATATCCAGCTGATTGCAAATGATCCAACCGGAAAAACATCTCAGGAAAGTATCATCCGTTTCGAGCATGCGGCTACCACAGGTTTTGATCCTGCCTTTGATTCCCACTTCCTCCAGGGCTATGCTCCACAGTTCTATTCGGTTGCAGGCATGGATCATCTTTCGACCAACGTACTCCCTGATGCTGGCGGAACCGTTCAAATACCATTTGATTTTATTAAAAACAACGGAGGCAATTTCACCATCGAGGCCAAATCAATTTCAAATATCACCGGTCCTGTCATCCTGAATGACCTGAAGACAAATGCAACGCAGGATCTGACTCAAAACCCTGTTTATGCTTTCTCCTCTGTACAAGGGGATAATCCCGGCCGTTTTATGCTGGCATTCAGTCATGTTGGCATCGGTGAAACCAAAAAAACAGATGATTTAAATGTATTTACAAACGGAAATACCATTGTTGTGACCGAAAATGGAGGAGTAATCTCAGGGAACGCATTTGTTTACAACATGATGGGACAACTTGTAATGCAGCAGAAACTTACCGGCGCCAACCAGTCAACATTTAGGTTGAATGCATGCACCGGTTATTACCTGGTAAAAGTGGTGACAAACCATCACGTATATTCCGACAAGGTATTTATCAATTAGCAAACACCATCGAACCCATTAAAAATTCATCCTATGAAAAAATCACTCAACCTCATCGGTTTTTCCCTATTCCTCTTTTGTTGCAGCATTTTAACTCAGGTTGGCCTGGCGCAGGCACCTCCGCCCCCACCTGCTGATAAGGGCACCAATAACAATAAAGCCCCGGGAGGAGGTGCTCCCATCGACGGGGGGTTAGCAGTTTCGCTAGCCCTGGTAGCTGGCTTCGGAACCTGGAAAATAACTAAAGGCTCACAAAAGAGAAAACAGACGGTTGAAAATTAGCAAATGCATGCCATGTGATGCTTGAACCCAAAAGAATCATACATAGTAAGTATTTCAGAATAATCATTCCTAAATCCTAATTTATGAAAAACATGTTCGCATTTAGCAAATTTCCTCCATCCGGCACGGGTGCATTCAGCCGCAATCTTTTACGTATCCCGGCAATCATCTCACTGGTTCTGCTATTGATTGCCGTCAAAGGATGGGGGCAGACCACGGTTTTTGCCGATAATTTTGACCGGGGGGCCGTTGTATCTCCTCTCAGCAACGGAGGCACACCAACCATGACCTGGACTACCACCAGTACGATCACTCCCCCGGGAACCTCCAGCACAAACCTTAACAGCGGGACCAATTACAATGCCCTGATCCAAAATAATACGACCACTCCGGTTGCAGGGCGGACTTATATAACAGGGCCGTTGTCGGTATATACATCTCCTTTCAATGCCACCCTCGGCAGCAATTCCGGGCCCGTCACCTGGACATTTAACATGAAAACCAACAGGTCAACTGCATTATCAGGGTTTGATGCTTCGAATTATGGTTCAGCAGTAGTATTGGCAGCAACCAGTTCAGATTTAATGACGGCAAACGGCTATGCAGTGGTCATGGTCAAAGGAACAACCAACAATGCATTTAAACTAGTGCGGTTTGCAGGCGGGTTAAGTGCAAATGCCAACCTCACAACGATCATCGGCCCATCCCCCGACCTTGGAGCCATGACCCGGTGGGGTAGCCTGAAAGTCGTCTATACCCCTTCTTCCAATACATGGCAATTATACATGCGTGACGACGGGAGCACAACAGATCCAACGGATCCGACAACCGGAACTCTGACACAGGTAGGTTCCAATACCGTAAATACAACCTATACTTCAACAGCAATGTCGCATTGCGGTTTCTTCTTTGACCATGGCGGTACGAGCACTCCAACCAGTAATACAGGTCGTTACGACAATTTTTCGGTCGTCGTGACCCCGGTTCTGACCCCTACATTGAGTGTGGTACCTGCCTCATTGAGTGGTTTCAATTATGTAACCGGAACAGGTCCTTCGGGTTCACAGCCCTATTTGTTAAGCGGTGTCAATCTCGACGGCAGCACTGTGACGGTAACAGCCAGTGCTTATTACGAAGTGGCTACTGATCTCAATCCGACATTTGCCGGTACGGTAAACATCCCTTATACCTTACCAACGCTGGGTTCGACTACTGTTTATGTCAGACTGAAATCCGGTCTGGCTGTTGGAAACTACAATTCAGAAAATATCGGAAACGCCGGTGGTGGTGTTGTTACCGCGGTGAATGTGGTATGCAGCGGCTTTGTGCTTGGCCCTCCTGCCACATACACCTGGACCGGGTCAACGGACAATGACTGGCAGGTTGCCTCGAACTGGAGCCCTGCCCGAACTTCGCCTGCCATTAATGATATTCTCCAGTTTAACAATGGCAATACCTACACCATAACCAACATACCCTCTCAAACGATTGCCCAACTCCTTGTTTCCAATGGTTCAAAAATATCATTGCAGGCTGCTTCTGTTGCAACATTGACCATAGCAGGAACAACCGGCGATGATCTTGCAGTAGCCGGAAGCGGCACTGAATTGAATATCACCGGTACCAACGCATTGACCTTATCCCTGAATGCAGGTACCAATGGTGTCATCACCGGTTCCATGACTTTCAGTGGGGCATCCCATATTTTAAAGTCGTCAGATGCAAACAGCCTTGTTTTTGCAAATGGCAGTATTTTCAAGCCAACGACAGGCTTCACAGGCAATGCGTTCGGTGCAGGAACGGCAAATTCAGTCAAATTTCAGGCCGGCTCAACCTACATCCAGGATGCAGGGAGTAATCCTTTTGCGCTTACCGCACCCAATTCTGTGGTGATTTTCGAGACCGGGAGTTTATACAAATTCACGGCACCAAGCGGCGGACCTTCTTACAGCGGAAGAAACTATGCCAACTTTGAAAATGACGCTGCATCAACCCAGAACAACCAGGGAAGCAGTCCCATGACCTGCGACAATTACACGGTAACAAACGGGATCATCAACTGGGATTTCAGCGGTGGTGTTGTAATCAAGGGTAACATTTCGGTAGCTTCCATTGCAACACTAACCTTTGGCAATGCTACTAAAGCGACCAACCTGACGTTAAGCGGAACAACTTCGCAAACCATCAGCGGAACGGGAACCCTGACGTTTGGTGCGAACAGCACCATCACGGTCAACAATGCTGCCGGCATTATCCTGTCAAGGGACATTGTCGCAAATAACGTCACCATCCAGTCCGGGATCGTATCAACAGGTACAAATACGCTATCCCTGGCGGCAGGAGCCGTTCTTTCGGGAGCCGGATCGGGAAAATATGTTTACGGAAAGTTACAAATGAACATTCCGACAGGTGCGACCTCTTCTACTTTTGCCATCGGAGATGCCACCAATTATACACCTGTTTTGGTTGATTTTGCTGGTGTTACCGTAACCGGCACCCTGACTGCCAATACCACCCCTGGTCTTCATCCCAATGCCGCAACTTCAGGAATCAACACTGCAAAATGTGTCAACCGTTACTGGACCCTCACCAATAATGGTATCTCCTTTAGTTCCTGTGACGCCACTTTTTCCTTTGTACCCGGTGATATCCTCGGAAGTGCCAACACATCCAATTTCATCGTTAAGAAGTGGGACCCATCAGCATGGAGTTCAACCAACATCGGCACACTGACTTCTACTACCACCAAAATCACGGGTATTTCTTCCTTCAGCGATTTCATGGATGGGGAAGCAGCCTGTGTAACACCTGTTGCGTTTAATGTAACAGGTGGCGGAGCGTATTGTTCAGGCGGGGCAGGAATGGCTGTCGGGCTTGATGGTTCGGAATCAGGGGTAAATTACCAGTTGTATATCGGTGGAACCACTACGGCCGGACTACCCGTTGGCGGAACCGGCACATCCATTTCTTTTGGCGACCAGGCAACTTCCGGTTCTTATACTGTTAAAGGGACGCGGTTATCCGGTGGCTGCTCCAATGATATGGCAGGTGCTGTTGCCATTTCAATAAATCCACTGTTACCAGTCAGCGTTTCGATTGGTGCATCAGCCAACCCGGTTTGCGCCGGCACCTCGGTGACTTTCACCGCTACACCGGTCAATGGAGGCACTACACCAGCCTATGCTTGGTTCGTCAATAATGCAGCGGTGGGTACCGACAGTCCCACCTATTCCTATATCCCAGTGACTGACGACCAGGTCAAGGTTGTCCTGACATCCGGTGAAACCTGCCAGAGCGGCGGTCCGGCAACTTCGAACGTGATCACTATGACAGCTAACCCGGTTTTACCGGTCAGCGTTTCGATTGGTGCATCAGCCAACCCGGTTTGCGCCGGCACCTCAGTGACTTTCACCGCCACACCGGTCAATGGAGGTACAACACCAGGCTATGCGTGGTTCGTCAATAATGCAGCGGTGGGCACTGACAGTCCGACCTATTCCTATATTCCAGTGACTGGCGACCAGGTCAAAGTTGTCCTGACATCCGGTGAAACCTGCCAGAGCGGCGGCCCGGCAACTTCGAACGTGATCACCATGACGGCGAACCCGGTTTTACCTGTCAGCGTTTCGATTG
>CAIKNA010000310.1 GCA_903828645.1 uncultured Bacteroidales bacterium | reverse complement strand
GCTTTCAGGCAGGCTGATTTCGCGTTGTTGTGATTGAGGATCGCTTTGTTGAGATCGGGTTTCAGAACCTTTCCCTCGTCGAATTTAACCCGGATGGTGCTGAGCGAGCTGAAGGTCCGGGCCGAATCGACCACGGCTTCTTCGACCTGCTGCTGGTAAAGGTAAATGTTCGCAAAGGAGCTCAGTACGTCGAACTTCAGATCCTCTTCCGAAACCTCATACCCGGCCCTCTTTGCCTGCTCATTAATCCTGCTTACGTTCAGTTTGCTCTGGATTGTAAAATCGAGCATGGGCTGGTAAAAGGTAAGACCCGCGTTCTGCTGCCAGGTCATTCCGAACTTGATGGCACGGTACTCCTCCGTTGGGTTGGGCAGGAGCTGGCCGGTGGGGATAACCTGTGTGGCGATGACCGGGTTGTACTTGTATTCGTAATTGAGGGTAAGCTGCGGAAGGTATTTTCCCATCGCTTCATTTGTCTCAAATTCTGCCAGCGTTGCTTCCGACCGGGCACTCTTCAGGCTGGCCTTATGTTCAATGGCCGATTGTATACACTGTTTCAGGGTGATGGGTTTCTCGCTGGCCCACGCGGGGATGCTCAGGCTGATGAATGCTATGATGATGAACTTTTTCATGGGTGACAATATTAGCCCCTGAAGACAGAGGCGGGTTCAACGTTATTGATCTTGCGGATCGAAAAGACCAGCGATCCTCCCACTGAAATGAAAACGGTGATCAGGAAGAGGATGAACAGTTCCAGGATCGAATACTGGATAATGAGCCCGGCCCCGGTCACTGCCGCCTTGAAGAGAAAGATGAGCATCAGCGCGATGGCATAACCGGCGACGGCGAAGATGAACGACTGCATCAGGATCAGGTTGCGTACGTAAGCGTTGGTTGCCCCGATGGCCTTAAGGGTCCCATAATCGCGGAGATGGTCGAGGGTAGACGAAAACAGGGTCAGGCTGATGATGAAGAATCCGCTGATGATGGCGAAGAGCACCAGCGATCCCACGCTCGTCCCGATGTTGGAGGAGATGGTGATGAACCGGATGGTCTCGTTCTGCAGATCCTCCGTCGTCCATGCCTTCACGCCGTAGAAGGTTCGGTTGATCTCTTTGGCGACCGCCGAGATCGACATGCCCGGTTTGACCTGCACGGCGATGGCGCTTACCTTATTGTCGGGGAAATTGCCGTAAAACCGCGCCTTGCTGAGGGTTGTATAGAAAAATGACCCGGCAAATCCGCGGGCATCCCGGGTCTGAAGCCTGATAAAAGCCTCCTTCCCATTGATCTCCAGCCGTTTCCCGATATCCAGGCTGTTGTCGAAGGTGCCCTGGTCAAAATAATCGCCCGAAACGGCTGCCTCCTCCGCCAGGTCAGAGAGCCTTCCCGACAGGATCTTCTCTTTCTTCGGACCGGCAATGAAGGTCGGGGCTTCGCTGCCTACCAATACCACGGGCGAGGATTTACCGTTGGGGAATTTGACCATGGCGCTGGCCACCACCAGAGGGTAGGTGTTCTCCACCCCCCGGATGGAACGGATCTCTCGTACCAGGCTCTCATCCAGCTTGGTGAGTTCGTTGGCGTTGTTGGTGATGTTGTCTACAACCCAGATGTGGCCCAGCTCTTTGTTGGAGTTGTCGACCAGCCCGCCCATCAGCCGCATCAGGAAGGTGAGCGTGCCCGCCTGCTGCCCGATGAGGAATATGCTGATGACGATGCCTACCACCACGCCAATGCTCTTTGCCTTGTCGTAAAATATGAATCTTAACGCTGTCCTGAACATGGGGTTTTACTATTTTACATGGATGATGCACTCTACCTTTTCGTTGATGATCAGGTCGGTGTCGCCCTCGAGGGCGATCTTAACCTCCCGCACCATGCGGTCCTCCTGGTCGCTCGCCTTGACCGAGAAGAGCGATTTCTTTTTCAGGTAGGGAGAGAGGATCACGATCTTCCCTTTCGCCACCACCTTGTCGGTGCCGGTAAAACGGATGTCCACGGGCTGATCTACCGAAAGCTTCGACGCGAAAGATTCATCCACTTCGGCCCTGACGATCTTTTTGCCCTGCGGGGCGAACTCCGCGTAGTCGGTGAGCTGGCTGATGGCTTCCCCCGGGGTTACCTTCATATCCAGCACGACGCCATCGCAGGGTGCGCAAAGGCTTTTATTCCCTGCCTCCACCTGCGATTGCCGGAGCAGAACATTCAACTCATCCAGCCGGCTTTGCGCCAGTTTGACGGTGGCCACAGCTCTGTCGAGGCCTGCTTCCAGGCCGGCTGCATCGGTCGACAGGTCGTCGAACGATTGGCTCGTTTCGGCACCCTTGTTAAGCAGGTTCCCCGAAGTGGCCAATTGCTTCTGTTTGTTCTTCAGCTTGGTCCCGGCCTCCCGCAGGTTGCTCTTCTCCACGGCCAGCTGCGATTCCTGGGTGTGGACCTGTGTTTTCGCCTGTTCCACCTTGAGCAGTTCTGTTTTGCTGTCAAGTCTCACCAGGATCTCGCCGGCACGAACCCGGTCTCCCTCCTTTTTCAAAACTTCAGTAACGATCCCGCCTGTTGAAGTGGCCAGGCTGACGATGGCATGCTCTGGTTCCACTTTGCCTATACCGATCACCTGTTCAACCTTCACATCCCTGGCACCGACCGTGGCTTTCACCGCTGGAGCCTTATCTTTTTTACTTCCGCATCCCGCGAGAATTCCCGCGAGAATCAAAATCATTGCTGCTCTTTTCATTTTCTTACTGGTGTTACTTTCTTTCATTAATGGAACGACTCCTCTGCAGGAGGTGTTTCGGATGCCACCCCGTTATTGACATAGATGATGCGGTCGGCAAACTGTTTCAGGCGCAGGTCGTGGGTTACCACAATGACCGACTTTCCCGTTGCCGAGAGCATCTTCAATTCATCCATGACGATGCCAACACTCTTAAAATCAAGGGCTGCCGTAGGCTCATCGCACAGCATGAGCACGGGGTTGTTGACCAGCGCCCTGGCAATGGCAACTCGTTGCTGCTGTCCGCCGCTGAGCATTTTGGGCAGGCTCTTCGTCCGGTCTTCCATGTGGACCTTTTTCAGGGCTTCTAAAGCACGGCTTTTCGCCTCTTCTCGTTTCATTCCCATCAGGATCAGGGGCTGCATGACATTCTCCAGGGCTGAAAGCGGGGAGAGGAGGTTGAAACTCTGGAAGACAAAACCGATGTTCTTCAGCCGCACATCCGCCAGCTGCCGGGGAGCCAGTCCCGTTACTTTTGTTCCCGCCACATAAACCTCTCCCTGGGTCGGGAAGATCACGCATCCCAGCAACGAGAGAAGGGTGGTCTTCCCCGATCCAGACGGGCCGATGATAAGGGTCAGCTCATTCGACCGGAAGTCGAAGGTAGCCGGGTGAAGGGCCGTGATGACCGTATCCCCTGCCACATACTCCTTGCTTGCGTTTATTATCTGAGCTACTATGGACATATTGGTATGTTATCGTAATTTACGATGCAAATATAATACGAATTTGGAATAATATTCAAAATTAATTTACTATATCGTTATTTTATTTATAATTTTGCAATGTTTTAGTACTAAAAAATGAATTACAAAGAGCTATTAATCGAATTGATCCAACACCTGGATGCTTACGAATCGAAACAATCCTGCGGGCATTCAATCTCCCTGGACGATTTCACTGGTTACCTGAATGCACTGGGCGGCGATGGCCTGGCGCCTATGCGGAGGATCGAAGGGGATAGGGAGCATGATTCCCTGAAGGAGAAGCGCACTGCTCCCAACAACATCTCCATCCTGCTGGTACTGATGTACCGGTATGTCCGCATTTATATTAAAAAGGCCCTGAAGGACAGCCCGATCCAGACTGCGGATGAATTCTCTTTCCTCATCACACTGATGACTTATGAAAGCATGACCAAAACGGAGCTGATCACCAACCAGGTGATGGAAAAGACGAGCGGCACTGAGATCATTAAACGGTTGCTGAAACAGGAGTTGATCAGTGAATTCGCCGATCCGGACGACAGGCGCAGCGTGCGCGTAGCCATCACCGATAAAGGAAGGGGAGTGCTCGCCGCTACCATTCCTGGGATGGATGCGGTGGCAAAGATAGTGATCGGGAACCTCTCCGAGCCGGAGATCAGGACCCTCTATTACCTGCTGAAGGAACTCGACTTTTATCACAACGACATCTTCCAGAAAAAAAGGGGCAGAAGCATTGAAGAGCTCTCCGCAGAATAATACAATAAATGGCTGAGGTTCAACCATATGGTTTGAGATTAAATTAGCAAAAGCAATTAATGAAAAAAAACATCTTATTATTACTCCTGATCATTGTTGCCTTTCATTCAAATGCCCAATGGGTCCTCATTTGGCATGATGAATTCAACAACACTGAAATTGATCCGGCCAATTGGTCATTTGAAACTGGAACCGGGTATAATGGATGGGGAAACAACGAAATGCAGTATTATACATATCATAAGGATAATGCAACCATCAGTAATGGCAACCTTCTTATCATTGCAAAAAAAGAATCACTTGGAGGAAGCAATTATACATCTGCCCGGATGAATACAAAAGGTTTGCATTCCTGGACCTATGGCAAAATAGAAGCCAGGATTAGGCTGCCTCTGGGTCCGGGAACCTGGCCAGCCTTTTGGATGCTCGGGCAAAGTATTGACACTGCCGGCTGGCCCAATTGCGGCGAAACGGATATTATGGAGCATGTCAATAACGATGCAAAAATTTATGGCACCATGCATTGGGATAATAATGGGCATGTACAATACGGAGGAGATACGCTTTGCAACGTTTCGCTGTACCATATTTATGCGATCGAGTGGGATCAGCATACGATCAAATGGTTACTTGACGGTAGTAAATTCCGGGAGGGAAATATTGCCGGAAATATTAACAGTACCGAAGAATTTCACAGTCCGTTTTATATACTGCTGAATTTAGCTATTGGAGGCAATTGGCCCGGACCCCCGAATGGTGCAACAGTTTTCCCCGATACGATGTTCGTTGATTATGTGCGGGTTTATAAGCAAACAAGCGGTATTACCGATCGTATGAGCGTGCCTAATATCATGAATGTTTTTCCAAACCCAGGCACTGGCAATATCATCATTGAAATTGCCCAACAAGCAGCGCCCAAAGCGGGTATTGATATTTTCGATGTACATGGTCGACTTTTAAAATCAGTTACAACAAACAGCAAAACAACATATATGGATATTTCAGCCTTTTCAGCCGGAATATATTTCATAAAAGTGAAAACAGGAAAAGAAATAGTTATAAAGAAATTTATTAAACTGTAAACTTCTTGTGTAAAAACGAGTCGGTGGCCCTGTCATCCTTACACTCCCATTAGCCTCCGGATTTTCCTCCTGATCCGTTTAACGCTGAATAACAATCAAAAAATCTTTGCACTTAGCTGATCAATTATCTAACATTGATACCGGTCCGGATTATCTTAAAATAGTTGATTTTCCAGCGAAATAAATCGGAGAAAGAGCCTGGTATTTCATTGACCTGGAAAAAATGATCGTTAGAATGTCACAAAATGCAAATAATTTTGACTTAGTATTAAATCAAACATTTTGACAGATTTCCAGAGCATATACAATGGGAACTATAATAAATTGTTCCGGGTTGCCATGAAGATGGTTGGCAACAGTGATTCGGCCAGGGATATCGTGCATGACGTGTTTGTTCAATTTTATAACCGGGAGACCGAAGGGCATTTGATCCTCTATCCTTCAAGCTGGCTCTACAGGGTGGTGATCAATAAATGCATGGATTTTCATAAACACGCAGCAAAGTTTCAAACGATCATGCATTCCGATCATGAAAGCGCTGATGACACCGATGATTTGAAAGAACACAGGATCACCATGGTTCAGGCAGCTTTATCATCGCTTAACCCGCATGAACGGGCCCTCATGGTTCTGTACAGTGAAGGAATGTCGTACAAGGAAATTGCGGAATCCACTGGCATGCGGTTTTCCTCGGTCGGGAAAACACTTTCAAGGACGCTGGAAAAACTGGAGAACGAACTTAAAAAACAAAAGTATGAACTGTATTAAAACGGATTTGATCCAGAAATATATTGACAGGGCTGCTACAGTGAAAGAAGCCGACACAGTTGAGAAGCATATCGCTGTATGCCGGGAATGCAGTGCCCGGTTAACTGAACTGCGACACCGTGCCGATGAGGTTAAGAAAGCTTTGAACATCCTGGTAAATAATGAAGTTTCTATTCCAGGGTTTATTGCATCCGTGGGAAAGACGAAGACCCGGGAAGCAAAACGAATTAAAAGATATGTATTTAGTCTGTTTGCAGCCTCCGTGCTGATCTTCCTTGTTATGGCAATCGTGATTACCCTGAATACCCGGACACAGCAACAGATGGTAGTCGTGCACACTGTTGATAGAGAGATAAATGCAAACCATACGGTCACAGAGCAACTTGTGGAGATCAACATTATTGACGCTAACGGAAAAGTAACCACATCCCCGTAAAATAAGAGTAATGGAAAACAGCTTAAAAACCATTTAACATAAACCCATGAAAAAAATAGCCTCAGCCCTTATCATTGTGGTATTTGCCATTTCGGTGAACGGACAAAAACTCCTTGACATATACAAAAAAGGCGCGGTCCGTCTGATACCCGACACAGAATATGGAAAAGGAAACGACTGGAACAAAGTATTTAAAACCTATTTTGACACCATCTACGATACTCCAATGGGTAGC
>CAIKNA010000309.1 GCA_903828645.1 uncultured Bacteroidales bacterium | reverse complement strand
CGGGTACTGACCAGGTATAACCGGTCATGCCTGCCTGCGTGGTGTAGACGTTGCCTGTTGAGTTTACACATACAGAAGCCGGTCCAGTAATTGTCGGAACAGGAAGCGGATTGACTGTAACATTATAGACAGTCGGAGCAGCAGCAGTACATCCGTTGCCGTTGGTATAGTTAACACTTACGGTTTGAGCTCCTGTTGTATTCCAGGTAACTGTTACCATATTGCTGGTTGCCGTTCCACCACCCGTGACGGCTCCACCTGCAGAGACTGACCATGAATAACTGGTCATTCCGGCCTGTGTGGTATAGACGTTGCCTGTTGAAGTTGCACAAACAGAAGCCGGTCCTGTAATTGTCGGAACAGGAAGCGGATTGACCGTAACATTATAGACAGTCGGGGCAGCGGCCGTACAACCGTTGCCGTTGGTATAGTTAACATTTATGGTTTGAGCACCTACTGTATTCCAGGTGACGGTGATGGCATTGGTACCGGCACCGGCGGTGATTGTCCCGCCTACAGATACTGACCAGAGATAACCGCTCATACCGGCCTGTGTGGTATAGACATTGCCTGTTGAGTTTACACAAACAGAAGCCGGACCTGTGATTGTGGGAACCGGAAGTGGATTGACCGTAACATTAAAGACAGTCGGAGCAGCGGCAGTGCATCCATTGCCGTTGGTATAGTTAACACTTACGGTTCTGGCGCCTGCGCTGTTCCATGTTACAGTAACTGTATTGCTTGTGGCAGTTCCGCCTGCAGTGATTGTTCCGCCTGCGGGTACTGACCAGGCATAACCGGTCATTCCAGCCTGTGTGGTGTAGACATTGCCTGTTGAGTTTACACAAACAGAAGCCGGACCTGTAATTGTAGGAACCGGTAATGGGTTTACGGTAACCTGGACTACATTTGATTCGGCAGCCCCGGTCCAGTCCGGTTTGCAGTTAACCCGTGCAATCCTTTTGTACCATGAGGTCTGAGCAGGTGTTCCCGGATTATAGACTTTGGAATTACTGGATGGAATATCGGTAAACCCCGAGCTGCTGCCGGTAGTCGATACCTGCCATTTGTATTCCAGCGTTCCGCTGGAACCACCAGGATCAAGTGTGCTGGTGAATGCGGCAGCGGGACTGCCTGTGCAGATTGACTGATTGGATGCAATGGTTCCGCCGGAAGTGGGATTTGCACAGGTTCCCTGGCAACCCAGGAGCATTGCATTTGCGATGAGCCTGGGCCAATCGCCGGTCATGCCTGGATCTACTATGGGATCTGTAGCCCCGCCAAGGTAGATGACTTTATAATCGGGGCGATAAGCGCCCAGGATCGCACCATTTGTATAGTTTCCGTTTACGATTCCACTCCCCTGGAGAGTGGCATCATCTTGATAGGATGATGCAAGAGTTGTCACACCGGTATATAGCGGACCCGTGCCATTTGAGGCATAAGAATGGTTTCCAACCGTGACTGAAAGGGATGGATTAGTGACGGGGGAATACGCGGGAGTCCTGATTGTACCCCCCAGGCCCCAGGGTAGCACAGTAGTAAGGCCGCCCATGATGACAATGCCTCCGCCATCCACATAAGTGGCAAGAGTATTCCCAAAGGTTATTGAATTGGAATATTGCAAATCGGCAAAGGTAAATACTGCATCATAGGTTTGCATCAGGCTAAGAGATGGTGTGCCTGCGTATGCGTTAAAATAATCTACAGCTCCGCCGGTAATGGCTGAAATGGCTGCCCGGAAGGCGGCATCATCCGGATCGGAGACTGCAAACAGCAACCTCAGATTTACACAGGTGGAAGCGGGCATAAACGGTTGTTTTACGTTTTGATCCCCGGTCATTCCCGGAAGGGATGTGGTGCTCAGCTGTTTTGGGGGTTCGGACCGGCCTGATGAAGATGGGCCCGGGTTGTTTTTACTCCAGGAAATTGCAGTCTGGATTGTTTGTGCACTGGTGAGGTTGGTAAAGATCAATAATAGCAATACAAGCTGTGCGATACACCGACAGAGGACTTTTTTTGAAATCTGTTTCATTTGGTTTGGATTTAGCGAATGTGAAGAGAATAAGTATTATTAGAAAAGGTCATAATTTCAAATGAGATGTCTTAGCGAAAATACGATAAAAATATTT
>CAIKNA010000308.1 GCA_903828645.1 uncultured Bacteroidales bacterium | reverse complement strand
GTAAATCGTAAATCGTAAATCGTAAATCGTAAATCGTAAATCGTAAATGTTAAAAAGGGATTGGTGGAAATATTTATCGGGTGTATTGCTATTATACGCCATTATTGTAGGATTCCGGGTGGATATTCCCGATACAATGATTCACGAAACGATGCGGAACCTGTTTTATCATGTCGGGATGTGGTTTGGAATGTTCTCAATGCTGATTACCGGGTTCATTTTCAGCCTGAGATATTTGAGGAAATTTGATGAAACCGAGGATATCATTGCCGTGGAGGCGGTCAACGTGGGTCTGATGTTCGGCTTCCTGGGTATTTTTACCGGGATGATCTGGGCCAATTTTACCTGGGGTTCCCCGTGGGTAAAGGATCCGAAACTGAATGGCGCGGCGGTTGGCATGTTCATCTACCTCGCTTACATGATCCTGCGCGGGTCCATCGACGATGTGCACAAGCGTGCCAAGGTCGGGGCGGTATACAACATATTCGCCTTTTTCCTGTGGATCGTATTCGTGCTGGTGCTTCCGCGGCTTGCAGGCGACAGCATCCACCCGGGAAAAGACGACCCCCCTGTGCTGCCCATGCACCTCGAACCATCCATGCGGTTTGTTTTTTATCCTGCGATGATCGGTTGGATCCTGCTGGGAGTGTGGATCTTGAATATCCGGGTGAGGATCAGGAAAATTCAAAAGAATATCGAATAATGAATATCGAATATCGAATAACGAATATCGAATATTGAAGTTTAGCCTTTTTTTTTACTTTGCATTTTACCTTTGCATTTTACATTTTGAATTTTAATTATGGAATCCTACGGAAAAATATTTGTTGTTGTTGCAGTCCTGGCCGTGATCCTGGTCGGGGTGTTTGTTTACCTGTTCACCATCGACCGGAAGGTCAGGAAACTGGAAAAGGAGATCGAAGAAAAATCAGCTAATAAAAAGAAATGAAGACCATCCATATTGTTATCATACTGATCCTTGTTGTAGCGGTGGCGGTGGTAATCTCGACCATGACCGATTCGAGCACCTATTCCGATTTTACCGAGGCCGGCCTCAAACCAGGAAAAGAGTTGCACATCATCGGGAAACTGAACAAGGCGAAACCAATCGAGTACAATGCGCAGCAAAATGCCAACCAGTTTTCATTTTATCTCATCGATGATAAGGGGGTTGAAAAGAAAGTGATCTACAGCAATGCCAAACCCCAGGATTTTGAGAAATCGGAAAAGGTAGTCATCATCGGATCGATGCAGGGGGATCAGTTCATGGCGAAAAGCCTGCTGTTGAAGTGCCCCTCGAAATACAACGATAAAAAGCCGTCGAAATTCGGAAGCAAGAAGTTTAGTTAGCTGTTTTTACCGCGAAGATGCAAAGACGCAAAGAAATGGCATTTAAATCGCTTGCAGATTTCATCCAAACGCTGGAGGCAAATCAGGAATTGGTTCGCATCCGGGAATTTGTTTCCCCGAAGCTTGAGATTGCTGAGGTTGCCGACCGCATGGTAAAACACGGGGGTAAGGCACTCCTTTTTGAAAATACCGGGACAGACTTTCCGCTACTGATCAATGCCTTTGCCTCCGATCGCAGGATATGCCTGGCCCTTGGGGTGAACAGCCTGAATGAAATTGAGGTTCATCTGGCCGATCTGCTGAAAGGGTTCCTGGGCCCGAAAGCAAGTTTCCTGGATAAGCTTAAATTGCTTCCTACACTGAAGGAGGTTGCCTCCTGGATGCCAAAATCGGTTACCAGGCGTGGTATCTGCCAGGAGGTGGTGATGGAGAACCCTGATCTCACAAAATTGCCGGTACTTACCTGCTGGCCTGCCGACGGCGGACCGTTCATCACCTTGCCGGGGGTGCATACTGTTGATCCTGCAACGGGCACGAGAAATCTTGGCATGTATCGCATGCAGGTATTCTCACCCGATATGGCGGGGATGCACTGGCACCTGCACAAGGGTTCTGCCCGCCATTATCATCTGTACAAAGAACTGGGAAAGCGGATGCCCGTTACCGTTACTTTGGGCGGAGATCCGGCCTATACCTATGCGGCAACGGCACCCCTGCCCGAAAACCTTGATGAGTACCTGCTAGCTGGATTTCTACGCAGGAAAAAAGTCGAACTCGTCAGATGCCTGACCAATAACCTGGAAGTTCCCTCGGATGTCGATTTTGTCATCGAAGGTTATGTCGACCCAGCTGAAGAACTTATTCTTGAAGGTCCTTTTGGGGACCATACGGGTTACTACTCCCTGGCCGGTTATTTCCCGCGGTTCCATGTAACCTGCATTACGCATCGCAAAAATGCGATCTATCCAACGACCATTGTCGGCATCCCACCCCAGGAAGATGGCTGGATCGGGAAGGCAACCGAACGCATATTCCTGATGCCCATCAGGATGACAGTGGCCCCGGAAGTGACCGATATGCACATGCCGGTGGAAGGGGTTTTCCATAACATCACGCTGGTAAGCATCAAAAAGGATTACCCCGGACAGGCACCGAAAATCATGAGCGCATTGTGGGGCGCGGGCCAGATGATGTTCAACAAAATCATGATCGTTGCTGATTCGGGAGTTGTATTAACCGATTACCCTGCCCTGGCACGAATTATTTCGGAAAATGTCGACCCGGTAACGGATATTCAATTCCTTCGCGGCCCCGTGGACATCCTCGACCATGCCAGCACCAGCTATGCTTACGGCAGTAAAATGGGAATCGACGCCACCCGCAAGTTTCCACAGGAGTTAAGCATTACCGAGCCCCTGCCCCCCTCCCCTTTCAGGGGAGGGGCCGGGGGAGGGGCCGGGGGAGGGGTAGAGGTCCTTCAAAGTTCATTTCCCGAAATCACCGGAACCAGGTCCGACCTGCTCCGGCAGGGAATTTCACTCCTGGTCATTGCCATTAAAAAGTCGGAAAAACAACATGTCCGCAAGCTTGCAGCAGATCTCCTGGGAAATGGATTCGTTCCCGGGGTGAAATTTATCCTGTTCGTCGACCACCTGGTCAACCTTGGTTCATTTTCTCAAATTGTCTGGATTTCAGCCAACAACATCGACCCACAGCGCGATTGTTTTTACATAGACCGCGAACCGGGGGTGAAGTTTCCTACGCTTTGCATAGATGCAACCCGGAAAACTAGGGAGTTTGACAATTTTCAGCGCGACTGGCCCAATATCATCGTCATGGATGAGAAAACGATTCTTTCGGTGGATGAAAAGTGGCCCCGTCTGGAACTCGGGCCCCTGGTCCCATCTCCTTCCATAACATATAAAGCATTGGTTGTTAGTGAGGGAGCAGTTTCAAAGGAGGATAGTTAAGACAATATTGCAAATTATTTTGTATTTTTGCCAGTTAAAATCATCTAAATGAAACAAACGTTTTCCCTATACATATTTCTCATCTTCCTGTCATTATTTCCTTTGATTGCCATGGCACAGCTTTCGGTGGTTAAAGGGAAGGTTGCGGATGAGAAAACAACTGATCCGCTGCCCTATGTCAACATCGGGGTGAAGGGGCAGACAACCGGCACTTTTTCAGACAGCAACGGAGCATACCGTTTGGAATTACCCAAGGGTGACTATGATCTTTACATCTCCTCTGTGGGCTATGAAAAATTGGAGAAACACATTCACCTGGACGGAAAAAAGAGCTATGTGCTGGATCTGAACCTGACAAATTCTTCGCAGGAGTTGGGGACAGTAGTCGTTTCTGCTTCAAAATACTCCCAGAAAATACAGGAATCCATATCCTCTATTGAAGTGCTTAAGGCTAAGAGCATTGAAATCGGGAATTTGCCCAGTGCAGACAAGGCCATCGACAAGATGCCCGGCATTACCATTGTAAACAACGAACCGCAGATCAGGGCCGGGAGCGGGTTCAGCTCAGGGCTGGGTTCGAGGGTAATGGTGATGGTGGATGAAATCCCGTTACTGCGCGGTGATGCCGGTCGTCCCGACTGGGCGCTGTTGCCGATTGATGACGTGGATCAGATTGAAGTGGTGAAGGGCGCATCGTCGGTCGTTTTCGGTTCTTCAGCCATCAACGGGGCCATCAATGTCAGAACAGCATGGCCGAAGGATGAACCGGTTACCAAACTCACCACTTTCCTTGGTGCATATAGCAAACCTCAGCCTAAATATGCCACTCCATGGACCGGGATGAGCCCGCTTGTTTATGGCATTACGCTGACCCACTCTCAAAAGATTGACAACATTGATCTGGCCGGGGGAATCAGTTATTACAAAGACCAGGGATATATCGGCGGGACCCCGGAAGAAAAATTAAAGGCTACGGATACATTTTACAACAGTGGTCAGTTTAACAACCGGGTGAAGTTTTATTTCAACACCAGGGTCCGCTCTAAAAAAGTTGAAGGACTCTCCTATGGTTTAAACGGCAACTTCATGTTCCAGGAAAATGCCGAGACTTATTTCTGGTATGATGCCGATACCAATATTTACAAGTCTTACCCGGGATCATTGTCTAAGTTTAAAACATTTACCTTCTATGTGGACCCGTTTGTCAAATACTTCGCGAAGAACGGTGATGTGCACGCATTCAAGAACAGACTTTATTATCTCAACACAGACGGGCTTTACAACCAGTCGTCGCTGAGTGTGACCCTTTACAATGAGTACCAGTACACCCATAAGTTCAATTTCAAAAAGTCAAATAATCGCATCGGGCTGATGATGGTTGCGGGGGTCATGAATATTTATTCCTATGCCTTCGGAAAGGTGTTTTCAGGCCAGCTGGCACCCGATGGAACAACAAGCCTGGGGGCCAATGGCACCTATACGGCCGAAAATTTCGCAACCTATGCCCAGTTTGAGGCAAAATTCTTCAACAGGTTGTCTTTTTTATTAGGCGCGAGATATGAATATTACCACTTGGCAGATCTGACGGAAAGCAAGCCCATATTCCGTACCGGGCTTAACCTGCAGGCAGGCAAATCCAGTTATATCAGGCTTGCCATCGGCCAGGGATACCGGGTGCCCAGTATTGGCGAGCGTTACATAACGACGACTTCGGGGAATTTCGGTTTTTACCCGAATCCCACCCTTGCACCCGAATCAAGTGTTTCCTACGAACTTGGGTTCAAGCAACTATTCAAAATCGGCAAGTTTGCCGGCATGTTCGACTTTGCCGGTTTTTATGAAAATTACGACAACTATGTCGAATTCAATTTTGGTTATTGGGGGCTCAATCCAAACCCGACCAAGGATGTTGGCTTTAAATTCTTCAATACCGGTCCGGCGAGGATATACGGTATCGATGCCTCCCTTGCAGGCGAAGGAGACCTGACCAGGGATCTGAACCTGAGTTTCATGGTTGGTTATACGTATTCAATACCTGAAGCGCTCAATCCGAACTATGTCTTTTATGTAAACCCATACAATGCGAAAAATTCACTGACCTACCTCAATACATCCACCGACACGACCGGCCACATCCTGAAATACCGCGTTCAGAGCCTGTTAAAAGCCGATGTGCAGATCACCTGGAAACGATTCTCAACAGGGTTGAACGGACGGTATTACGGATACATGAAGAATATTGACCAGTTTTTTTATGACATCCTCGATGGCGGGATGTTCGGGGTAAACACCGGGATTAAAAAATACCGGGAAGAACATAATACCGGGACCGTTATTGTAGACTACCGTGTAAGCTATGCTTTGCGGAGCTTCAAATTTTCGGTGATTGTAAACAACCTGATGAATACCGAGTTTTCCCTCAGGCCGCTAACCGTGGAACCTCCCAGGATGACGCAGCTCCAGGTTGTCTATAAAATCTGATCTTTCAAATCGTGACACGTTACAGGTGAATGGTAACACATGACTGGTGAAACGTGACTATTGACACGTGACGCGTGACAAAGCTCACATAACACTTAAAACTTAACATTTAGAACTTAAAACTTAAAACTCCTTCTCATGAAACAACTGCTTCCGCTTATTTTACTCATCCTGGCACTGAATGGTGCCTACTCCCAATCTAAAAATCCAGCGACAAATTTTATCATTCCGAACGCAGGTTTCGAAAACTGGCACAATGTTGTGGTGAGTGTTTCGCTTAATTACGATGATTTGGGAACTGGTCCGTCAGATAACTGGCTGGGAACCCTGAACCCCTTGCTGGCTGTTCCTCAAAGCGCCGGAGGCCCCGGCCCGGTGACTGTCTACAAATCAACTGACAAATATGCGGGCACCTACGCAGCAAAGGCCATTTCGAAAACTTTTATCATCGGTCCCACGACCATTTTTATCCCCGGCATGATCGGAACTGCAATTCTGGACATGGCCGGCGTGAGAGCGTTGCTTGGCAAACCCTGCGCCGATTGCAGGCCTACGCATTTCAAAGGCTATTACAAATTTGAACCGGTGAATGGAGACTCCTGTGCAGCGGTCATATTGCTTTCAAAGTGGAATACCGGCGGTAAAAAGCGTGATACCATTGGCTACGGAAAAATGGTACAACACAATGCAGTGAATACCTACACGCAATTCGATATCCCCGTAAGCTACCGGTCAACGGCCGCAAGCGACTCCATGACACTGCTGGTTGTATCCAGTGCCGGATTCAATGTGATCAACTTCATGGGAAGTGTTGGGCAGGTTGGAAACACAATGTATGTCGATGAACTTTCACTGGAATATCCGGCCGTACTGAATCTCGGTCCCGATCAGACCGTTTATGGCGGCGACACCGTAACCCTCGACGCAGGACAGTTTTTAACGTATAAATGGTCAACCGGATCCGAGAACGAAGTCGTGAAAATCGATTCCTCCGGAGTAGGTTATGGAACAAAAAAAGTATATTGCCGTGTGACCAATGGTGACGGAGCTCAATCCGACACGGTCCTGATCACCTTTCAGCGCCATGCTGGCATTGGCGATATTCAGGCAGGAATGAATGTCAGCATCCAGCCAAACCCGGTGGTCAGCAAGCAATTCACCGTGACAGGCACCCATGCCATCAATGCTGTTGAAATTGTCTCCATCGTAGGAAAAACAGTCTATTCCGAAACCTGTACTTCCCATCCGAAAGAGGTAAAGGTTACCTTGAACAACATCCCCGGGGGCATTTACCTGGTCAGAATATCTTATGGGAACAATCAGTCGGTGGTTTCCAAAATCGTCGTTCAATAACCATTCCCGTCCGGGAAATCAAAAAAAATGAAAACTAAAACATACTCTTATGATCGAAGTAAAAACATCGCAAACGGCAATCGACCTCGAAGATAAATACGGGGCGCATAATTACCATCCTTTGCCAGTTGTGCTTGCCAAAGGAAAAGGCGTCTTTATGTGGGACGTGGAAGGCAAGCGTTATTATGATTTCTTATCGGCCTATTCCGCTGTAAACCAGGGCCATTGCCATCCGAAGATTGTCGGAGCCCTCATTGAGCAGGCACAAACCCTTGAACTTACTTCCCGTGCATTTTACAACGATGTGCTGGGGGTATATGAAAAATTCATCACCGAATATTTCGGATATCAGCGCGTTCTGCCAATGAATTCAGGTGCTGAAGGCGATGAAACCGCATTGAAGCTTACCCGCAAATGGGGGTACAAGGTGAAGGGAATTCCTGAAAACCAGGCAAAAATAATCTGTTGCCGTGATAATTTTCATGGACGCACGATTACCGTGATCTCCATGTCGAATGATCCCGATGCACGGAAGGACTTCGGTCCTTTTACCCCCGGTTTTGAGTCCATTCCATACAACGATCTCAACGCCTTGGCAAAGGCACTTGAGGATCCGAATGTAGCTGGTTTCCTGGTCGAACCGATCCAGGGAGAAGCGGGTGTTTTTGTCCCGGATGAAGGTTACCTGAAAAAAGCCTATGATTTGTGCAAGGCTAAGAATGTCCTGTTTATTGCCGACGAGGTTCAGACCGGCATCGCCCGCACGGGCCGCTTGCTGGCATGCGATTGGGAAGGGGTCAGACCCGATGTTTTGATCCTGGGAAAGGCGCTTTCAGGCGGGGTTTACCCCATCTCGGCCGTTCTCGCCGACGATCATATCATGCTCTGCATCCATCCGGGTGAACATGGATCGACTTTTGGAGGCAACCCGGTTGCTGCAAAAGTGGCCATGGCTGCCCTTGAAGTGATCCGTGATGAAAAACTGGCTGAAAATGCTGAAAAAATGGGAGCCATTTTCCGGGAAGAATTGCGCAAAATCAACTCGCCCTACATCGAGCTGGTGAGGGGAAAGGGATTGCTGAATGCCATCGTAATCAAACCATTCAACGGCAAATCAGCCTGGGATGTGTGTCTGAAGATGCGCGACAACGGTTTGCTGGCCAAGCCGACCCACGACCATATCATCCGGTTTGCACCACCACTGGTGATTACCGAAGAGCAGATCCACGAAGCGGTTGAGATTATTCGCAGATCCATCAAGGAGCTGGAATAGTCTGGCAGGGATGAATTTTAAGCCCCGGGATCTTTTTCCCGGGGCTTTAATTTTATCCGGCAAACTGCAGCCCGCTAAGGTTACGGTACAATCCGTCTGCCACCTGCAGCAGCTGGTCATGCGTTCCCTGCTCCACGATGCGGCCATTGTCAAGGACCAGGATGTGGTCAGCCTGGCGGATGGTGGAGAGGCGGTGGGCGATGACAATGGATGTGCGCCCTTTCATGAGCTTTTCAAGGGCATCCTGCACGAGCCTCTCCGATTCAGAATCAAGCGAGGAGGTGGCTTCATCAAGGACAAGGATTTTCGGGTCTTTCAAAACGGCCCGTGCAATGGCGATTCGCTGGCGTTGCCCGCCCGAAAGTTGGGTTCCGCGTTCCCCGACAAGGGTATTCAATCCGTCAGGAAACTGGCTGATGAATTCCCATGCATTTGCTTTTCGGGCTGCATCTGCGATCATCTCTTCGGTAGCGCCGGTTTTTCCGTAAGCAATGTTTTCGCGGATCGTACCGCCAAAGAGGAAGATATCCTGCGGAACGATCGCCATCTGGCTGCGCAGGGCAGAAAGCGGCAGGATCCGGCTTTTCTTTTCATCGAAGAGAATTTGCCCCGAAGCAGGATCGTAAAGCCTGAATAACAGCGATACGAAGGTTGATTTTCCTGCACCGCTCGGGCCTACCAGCGCCACCAGGGTGTCCGGCCTGATGGTCACGCTTACGTCAGACAACACCTGCATTTCGGGACGTGATGGATAATGAAAGGAAACCTGGTCAAAACGGATGCCTCCATGAAGGATCTGGTCGGGTGAGAGATTCGCAATTTCTTCGACAGGTTCTTCCGGTTCATTGAAAAGTTCCATGAGATCCTCGGTCGCCCCTATAAATTTTTGCACGCGGGCAAACACATCTGCCATGCCCCCGATGGTACCTCCTATAAACATGGAATAGATCACGAAGGAAAAGAGTTCGCCTGTGGCAAGTTCGCCGGCTGCCAGCAGGGCCGATCCCCGCCAGATTACAGCTGTCATCGCACCAAAAAGCCCCAGGATTGTGAATGATGAAAAAGCCCCGCGCAATTTGCCGTTTTTAATGCCGGTATGTGCGATATCAAGTGTTTTAACGCGGTACCGGCCCATTTCGAAAAATTCGTTTGTAAAAGCCTTCACGCTTTGAATGCCCTGTAACGTCTCCTCGACAATGGTATTGGAATCGGCTACCTGGCTCTGGGCCTGCTTGCTTAATTTTCGGATGTATCGTCCGAAGAACACCGTCAGGACCATGATTACCGGAACGATAGAAAGCATGAAAAGCGTTAATTTAAAAGAAGTGACCATCATCAGGCTGATCCCTCCGATGATGATGATCAACTGGCGCAGAAATTCTGCAAGGGTGCTGGTCAGGGCGTCCTGTAACAGGGTGATATCGGAAGAGATGCGGCTGTTGAGTTCTCCTACCCTCCGGTGCTGGAAAAACTTCATCGGCAAGCGGATCAGGTGGTTGAAGGTGTTCTGGCGAAGATCGGCCAGTGTCTTTTCGGCAACATTTACAAACAGGTAGATCCGGAAATAGGAACAAACAGACTGCGCCACAAGTACCGCCAGTAAAAGAAGGGCGATGCGGTTGATCTCCTGCGCCAGTTTCCCCTGGTTTCCCAAATCGACAAGCTCGCCAAGCAACTTAGGAAAAGCCAGGCTCGCCCCGCTCGACCCGAGCAAAAACAGGAGCCCAAGGGCGTATTCATATTTATAGGGCCTGATATAGCTGTATAATTTAAACAACTTGCGCAAACCCGTCAAGGTGATTTTTTGTTTTTGCTCCTCCATTACTAATCTTTCATTTATTTTTTTATAATGTGAATCAAGGGTTGAATTTTTTAAACCCTTAAATCACATTAATAGCGAATAAATCCCTTTTCTATTGTGACCCTATGTGACCTATTGTGCCTATTGTGGTGAAAAAGACCAAATATGAAATCTCCAGCAATACCAAACCATTCATGGAAATACTAATTTTGCATAAATTCACCCCACCATGACACAAAAATTATCCGTCGATATCCGCTCGGAAATCGGCCAACTGGAATCTGTAATCATCCATTCACCGGGAGCTGAAGTTGAAAACATGACGCCGGAGAATGCCGAAAGAGCCCTTTACAGCGACATTCTCAACCTGAACATCGGCCTTGCAGAATACAGCCAGCTGGAAGGAGTTTTATCAAAAGTTGCCCATACCTATGAAGTCAGGGACCTGCTCAGGGAAGTTGTTGAACTCCCTGCAGCCAGGGAGGAACTGGTCGGCAACATATGCGTGAACGAAAACACTGCAGCCATTCGCGATTATCTGCTGGACCTGCCTGCCAATGTTCTTTCAACAGCCCTCATTGAAGGGGTGCTCATGGAAAAGGACAACCTGACCAAATTTCTGAACAAAGGACGTTATGAGCTGATGCCCCTGCATAATTTCTTTTTTATGCGCGATTCGGCCGTGTGCCTCTCAAACAAAGTCATCATTTCAAAAATGGCCAGTGTGGTGCGCGAACGGGAATCGATCATCATGGAAAGTATTTTCAAACACCATCCGAAATTTGGCATCGAAACCATCAATCCTGTCCATTGGCCGCACGGGACAAACATCACCATCGAAGGCGGGGATGTTATTGTTGCCCGGGAGGATGTGCTGCTTGTAGGTACTGGAACACGCACCACTTCGCAGGGGATCGATTTCCTGCTCGCATGGTACAAACAGGAAAAACTATCAAAACACATACTGGTCCAGGAACTTCCATTTAAACCGGAATCATTCATTCATCTCGACATGGTGTTCACGATGCTCGACCGCGACAAATGCATGGTTTACGAACCCGTAATCCTGAAAACCAATAAACTGCAAACGGTTCATATCATCGTGGAACACGGGAAGGTTGTGTCGATCTTCAACGAGGAGAACCTGCTGGCTGCATTGAACAAACTGGGATTTGACCTTGAGCCGGTAATCTGTGGCGGCACAGCGGATCCCTGGACCCAGCAGCGGGAACAATGGCATTCAGGCGCCAATTTTTTCGCCATCGCTCCCGGGAAGGTGATCGGTTATGCCAGGAATACCTACACGCTTGACGAGTTATCAAAGCATGGATTTGAGATCATCAAAGCCAGGTCGGTTATCAAATGCAAGACGGAGATCGATGACTATAAAAAATGCGTCATCGCCATCGAAGGGAGTGAACTCGCGCGCGGAGGCGGTGGCGCAAGGTGCATGACGATGCCCGTGAAAAGAAAATCACTGTAAGATATGCTTCTCAGAGAATAATGAGCTTTTTAAAAGATTCCGTACCACCATCATTTATCTTTAAAAAATAGAGGCCGGCTGGCTGACCGATCGGAAAACTCTTTTGATGCTGACCGGCGGAGCATGATTCCTGCATCAGGTTTGCCACATGTTCGCCCCGGTCGTTCAATAAATCGAGACTTACGATTCCGGGTGAACCGATTGAAAAAGCAACAGTTACCCTGTCACGAACCGGGTTGGGGAATATATTCAGAATTGGTTGTCCTTTTTCGGCCAGCCCCACGGTAGTCTGGTCTACGATGAGCGTGGTGGTTTTTGTATTTAACATCGAAACGATGATTGAACCGTAAAAGGTTACGGGGCCTGCGCCTCCCGGAGGGGGGGTCCATTGGAAAGTCCAGGTGGAGGGATTGCCGGATTTTGTCGCAGTGTGCGTGATATATTTGTTGCTTCCAACAAGTTTAGACCCGCTACCGGCTGTAAGTGAGCCGATCAGGTTGCCGGCAAGGTCCTGGGGGGATACTTCAAAACCTTTTTTCCCAGTACCCGTTGCAGTCACCGTGATGGTGTAGGTCGTTCCTGGTACGTATCCAGTGGCAGGAACATCGGAGGTAATCCAGCCGGTTACTGGAACGGCGGAACCTCCCATGCAGTGGGAACAGTTCATCCCGTCAGCAGGGGAATTGGTATATCCTGCCGGGGCTCCGTTCGAACTTTTCAGGGTGGAGCCTCCAAAACTGGCCATCAGGATGACAAAAAGCAGGGATCCAACCGGGATGAGAAGGTAATTGAGTTTTTTCATGATGTTTTTTTTTGCAAAAGTAGTAAACTAAGAGCATTCAGATGGTTTTTTTGAAGGGAATTATAAGGGTGGAATAATTATGACTTATCTTTGAATCATGAAAAATAGCAACATAGATAGATTATGAACAGATACTTCCCGGGAATGACGACATTTATTTTCATTTGCCTGGTCACTTTTTCGGCGGCAGGGCAGGTGCCATTTACACCTTATGATGATTTTCCGGGTATTTACAAGAGTTATAAGCCTTCTTTCAGCGTTGATTTTCCTGCCTGGGCAAGGTTATTATACCGGTACCCCGTAAATTTCAATGAGATCTCTCAGGAATTTGACGCCTACGTTCTCCAACATCCGGGGGAGGAAAGTGCGGTAATCAGGTATTATAAAATCTGGCAGAGGGCAGTTGAACCGCACGCCCTCCCTGACGGGACCATCGAAATAACTAATACAGGGCTTTACTTTGAAAATCTTCGGAAAGCCCAGATGGATGCTGGCCGGAACAAACCATTGGTTCCGGAATCCATTTCCGGCTGGAGCTTCCTGGGACCCAGGGAGACCTTCTGGCTGAATGAGTCGGGTTCCCCGGGTGCGCCACCTTCCTGTCCGTGGCAGGCAAATGTCTATTCCTTCGATGTGGCCATTTCCGACAATAGCGTCATCTATTGCGGAACGGAAACCGGTTTCGTGAACAAAACAACCGACAAGGGTCTCCACTGGCAACTGGTGGGGCAGGATTATCCCTTTGGAGGTGGAGTCACTGCTGTCGCCATTCATCCTTCAAATCCCGGGATTGTTTTTGTTTCCGCAGGAAACCAGGTGCACCTTACAACCAATGGTGGCGTTACATGGACTCCGTTGCTTCCGTCGGGGAACCTTTTCAATGCCGACAGGCTTAAGATCGACCCGCTGAATCCCCAGAAGATCCTGGCCGCCTCGGCCAACGGGGTTTATGTAAGCAATGACGGTGGTTCCACCTGGTCAAACAAGTGGGCATCCCCTGCATATGATATAGAAATCAAGCCAAACGACAATTCCCAGGTCTTCGCCCTGACCAAGGCTAACGGGAAATTTTCCGTCATCATGTCCACAGATGGTGGTCAGAGCTTCCAGCCACAGACCACGTTCCCAAACACAATCACTGAATCCAGCGGAGGCCTGCTCGCCATGACCCCCGCCAACCCCAATATCATGCTCGCCCTCCTGCTGAGTGCAAACAACAAACCCTACCTCCTGAAAGGAACGCTTACGGGTTCTGCCTGGAACTGGGCACTCCTGGCAACCGGTGCAACGAGTTCTTTTCCCATGGACAACGGACAGGGTTATTTCGACCTGGTGCTTGACATTTCCCCGGTTAACGAGAACATCCTCTATGCCGGTACGACCACGCTTTACAAATCGGTCAACGGGGGCAACACATTTACAGCGGTGGGAGGCTATTCGGGTAACTTCAACATTCATCCCGACATCCAGGACATCAAAATGCTTCCAAACGGTGACACCTGGGTTTCGACCGATGGTGGCATGAACCTTACGACCGACAATTTCGGGATTGCGGGCAATTACTTTGTCCGGGTAAACGGGCTTACCGGATCTGACATGTGGGGTTTCGACCAGGGATGGAATGAGGACATCGTGGTAGGAGGGAGGTATCACAACGGCAATACTGCCGTGGCGGAGTTTTATCAGCCAAAAGCCCTGCGCATGGGAGGGGCGGAATCGCCAACAGGATGGGTGCTTCAGGGTAAAAGCCGCCATGTGGCATTCGACGACCTGGGCAACGGGTGGGTGCTTCCTCAAACGGCCGAAGGGAAACCTGAAGGACGGTTTATCTTCAGCAAATACCCGAACATGGACGAGTACGGGGGGCGAAGGAGTAACCTGGTTTCCCATCCTAACTATTATGGTACACTTTTCCTTGGAGAAGGGACGGGTTTCTGGAAAAGTACCGATATGGGGGTAACCTGGGACCTCCTCTATAATTTCCCGGCCAGGGTGAGATACCTGCAGATCAGTTACAGCAATCCCCGGGTGATTTACGCCGATATCGTAGGTGCCGGTTTGTGTAAAAGCACGGATGGAGGGATGAACTGGCTGCTGAAACCGGCTCTCACCAGTCCGCCTTATGGAACAGCCAACTGGAAAGGCAAACTCTACCTGGCCATCTCACCCTTTGATGAAAATACGATCTATGCATGCCTGCAAAACGGAACCTGGTCGGCCGACCTTGGCAAAGTCTTCCGGTCATCCGATGGGGGCGATACCTGGGAGGACTGGACCGCGGGGCTTTCCGAGTATATGAAGTGCCTGGTCGTGCAGCCGGATTCTACCGGTAATGACCTTGTCTACCTCTTTACCAATGCCACAGGCGGAAATACAGCGAAGGTCTTTTACCGGAAGGCCGGGATGACCGGCTGGACATTATTCAGCAGCAATTACCCGGCCGGGATGACGGTTAACATGGCCCTGCCGTTTTTCAGGGACGGGAAACTTCGTGTTGGCGGAAATGGCGGTGTTTGGGAGTCATCTATGGCAGATACATCCTATGCGCCGGTCGTCAACCCATGGGTAGAGAGGCCCGGTTACGACTGCATGCTCGACACCCTGCATTTTGACGACCACTCTATCCTGGACCATTCCGGTGCCACCTGGCACTGGAATATTGCCCCGCCTCCGGCGTGGATTGACAATGCGGAAACGCGCAACCCAAAGGTAGTGCTGGGCAACCCGGGATCCTATTCAGTAAGCCTTACCGTAACTAAAAACGGCCAGAATTATACCAAAACAATTCCTTCCATGGTCACCGCTTCCACCTGCCCCTCGCTTTACGACTGCAATAATCCGGCGGAACTGCCGAAAGATGGCTGGTCGCTGGTATATGCCGACAGCGAAGAACTCAATGATCCCGGACTTGCCACCATGAGTTTCGACGGTAACCCTTCCACCATCTGGCATACCCGGTGGAGTACCGGCACCGACCCTTATCCCCACGAGATCCAGGTAGGTCTTGGGGCGCGTTACAAGATAAGCAAATTCACCTACCTTCCCCGGCAGGATGGTGAAAATGGCAGGATTAAAAGCTACAGGCTCTACATCAGCGAAGATACGCTTGACTGGGGGGCTCCTGTTAAGACAGGCGATTTTGCCAACACCGCAGCTCCGCAAACCATTGTTCCTGATACCATAAAAGCAGGGAGGTACTTTCGCCTTGTTGCCCTTTCCGAGGTGAATGGAAACCCCTGGGCCTCTGCTGCTGAATTCAGCCTGGTCGGCTGTGTTGACTGGCCCACCGGGATCGCTCCGGAAAAATTCCGGGATAACCTGGCAGCCTTCCCGGTTCCAACCAGCGGAATTGTCAAGATTTCACTGCCACCGGGGAACCATTTCCATTTCCAGGTCATTTCATCAGCGGGGCTGATTGTCGACCGGGGAATCATCAGCAGCCCGGCAGATTCATGGCTATTCGACTTTGGCAAGTTTAAAGCCGGCATATACATCATAGAACTTTCCGATGATCAGGGGGGGATCTTCCGAGTCAAAATTGTCAGGAATTAAATTGCATTCCGGTTTAAAAATTTACTAACATGAAAAGGCAATTTTTCTTTTTTGTTTCGTCAGTGCTGTTTTCCTTAAACATGCATGGTCAAATTTCCTTAAGTAAATCAAATACTGATTTTTCACCGGGTATCACCGTTGCCGTGGGTGCGGATACAGCAGGATTTGTTGTGCCGGCAACTGGTGTAAACATGATATGGTTTTATCCGGGGTTAACAAAAAACAGCATCATTTCCAGGACATCCATTGTGCCCTCGAATGCGAATTTCCCCGGGGCGACCTATGGTGATACAAATCTTACTGCGGTATTCATCCCGAACTGGTATTATCATTATGATGAATATTGTAAAACCGCCGCTGATGGATTAACTGACCTGGGTTATGAGATCAACCTTCAGCGATATGGTGTCACCATTACCGGGAATGTGAATGATTCCTGCATCTTTCCCCAGCAATCGATTCCCTATGGCACTCCTCCATTTATCATGCCGTTTCCGACGACCATGAGCACTTCATGGCTCAACAGGACCAGAAGTGTCGTGAAATTCGAACTGACGATTAATTCGTATGGCTTGCATCATGCACAATTATGATTAAATTTGTCAGGAACTGACCGCCCTTCCTGCCTGAAAGATGGCCGGCTTACGATATAATTCCTAACTTTGCACCCATTTTACTGTTAACCAATTCTTGTTATTTTGGCAAACAAACCAACCGTAATTGTGGGGCTCAGTGGGGGGGTCGATTCTTCCGTGGCAGCCTATCTCCTCAGGGAGCAGGGCTACGATGTAATCGGTGTTACCATGGCGATCTGGGACGGTCAGTATAAATCAACGGGAAAACACGCCTGTTATGGATCCGACGAAGAGGAAGAGATCCATGAAGCCCGCGAAGTGGCAAAAAAACTGGAGATCCCATATCATGTGTTCAACTGCTCAGCCGAATACAAACAGGCAGTGCTTGATTATTTCAAATCGGAATACCTTGCCGGCCGCACCCCCAACCCATGCATTCAATGCAACCAGCTGATCAAATTCGGCATGTTGCCCATGATGGCCGGGAAAAGCGGGATCAATTTTGATTTTTTCGCAACCGGACATTATGCAAGTGTCGGTTTCAGTGAAAAATACCAGCGTTATGTGCTGAAAAAAGCAGCTGACCTGAAAAAGGACCAGACCTATTTCATCCACCGTCTGTCGCAGGAGCAGTTGTCAAAGGTATTGCTTCCCATCGGTGGATTCAACAAACCCGAAATAAAGGAGCTTGCGCGCAAAGTGGGCATCACCATCGTCGACCTCGAGGAGAGCCAGGATTTCTATAGCGGTGATTACAAAGATCTTCTTGATGTCGAAGACAATCCCGGGGACATCGTCGACTCAAAAGGCACTGTGCTCGGACGCCATCTTGGCATCTGGAACTACACAATCGGCCAGCGGAAGGGTTTGGGCATTGCCTGGTCGGAACCACTCTATGTGATCGGGCTGAATAAGGAGGCGAATACGGTCATCGTCGGCAACCGCGAAGAGACCTACAATGCTTCTTTTATCGTGTCCGACCTGAACTGGGTGGCACTTTCAATGCTGGGTCAGCCTATGGATTGTACCGCGAAGATCCGCTCGGCACAAAAAGAACGTGAGGCAAGGATCGAACCCATGGAAAATGGCGATGTAAAGGTCACTTTCTTCCATCCGAATGATGCAATTACACCCGGACAATCTGCTGTTTTTTATGAGGATGATGTTGTCCTTGGAGGAGGGATCATCCAGTCCCTTACAGATTAACTTTCATACTTCAAAATTCGTTAATCAAGATTCGATATTCAAAAAACCATGAAAAAACAAATCGCGTTTCTTTTATTCCTGTTTTCGTCTTCTTTCCTTTTCGCACAGCAGCCGCAAGCCTCTGCAAAGGACCTGCACGAATATGTAAAGTTCCTTGCTTCGGATTCGCTCAAGGGGCGTAAGCCGGGCACCCCGGAGATCAATGTGGCTGCCGGATACATCCGTGACCATTTTCAGGCAGCCGGGCTCAAACTCCTTGACAGGGAAGGTTTTCAGTGGTTTGAAATCGTGAGCGATGTAACCCTGGGTGAAAAAAATGCACTTTCCTGCAATGGTTTTACTGCAACACTCAAAAAAGATTTCATCCCGCTTTCCTTCTCTTCCAGCGCAAACGTTGATGCGCAGCTGGTCTTTGCAGGGTATGGTTTCGACCTGAATCTCGACAGTCTTAAGTGGAGCGATTATACAGGGATGGATGTAAAAGGGAAATGGGTCATGGTTTTCAGGGCCGATCCTGAAATTGACAATTCCGACAGCAAATTTATCCCTTACAGCGATGTACGCAGCAAGGTTCTTACAGCCAAGGATCACGGTGCGGCAGGAATGTTGCTCGTCACACCTCGGGGACAGGAAAAAGAAGACAAACTGATGCCCCTTGTAGTTGAGAACAATGAAGTTACCGCAGGAATCCCCATTCTCAGCATCACCCGAGAAATGGCCGATCGCATATTGAAAAAGACCGGCTTTACAGTCGACAGCCTTGATCATGTCATCGTTGCAGGCAAAGCCCCGAAAAGTTTTGAAACGGGTGTGTCGGTTCGCGGGATCGCTGAAGTGATCCAGAAACGGGAAAAGACAGCCAATGTGATGGCCATGATGGAAGGAAGTGACCCAATGCTGAAGGATGAATACCTGGTAATCGGCGGTCATTATGATCATCTTGGTTATGGCGGACCAGGTTCCGGATCGCGCATGCCCGATACCGTTGCAGTTCACAACGGCGCCGACGACAACGCATCGGGAACAGCCATGGTGATGGAGCTTGCCAAACGTCTGTCCCTGGAAAAAGGCAAAACAAAACGAAGCATCATCTTTGTCTCTTTCAGCGGCGAAGAGATAGGTTTGCTGGGTTCAAAATATTTCGTGGACCATCCCCCGGTGGAATTGAAAAAAATCAAAGCCATGTTCAACTTCGACATGGTCGGTCGTTTCGACAAGGAGAAAAATTCGATCTCCATCAGTGGTACCGGCACCTCTGTCGAGGCCGATTCGATTCTGAAACTGCTGGAGGCCAAACTCCCTTTCGCGGTGGTTCATTCGCCGGATGGCTATGGCCCGTCAGATCATGCTTCATTTTATTCCTCCAACATCCCTGTTTTTTTTCTGACCACCGGCGTGCACATGGATTATCATACCCCGTTTGACGACACGGAAAAGCTGGATTTCGATGCCGAAAAGACCATCTGCGACTATGCCGCTGCTATGGTACTGGCAGTAGACCACCTGCCGAACCCGCTGACCTTTAAGGAATCGGGTAAAAAAGAGAGTTCGGGCCGTTCTGGCAGGCAACTGAAAGTAAAACTTGGGGTCATGCCTGATTTTGCCGGCTCGGAAAAGAAAGGCTTACGCATCGACGGCGTTACCAAGGATAGTCCCGCCGACAAAGGCGGCATGAAAAAAGGCGACATCATCACAGGTATCAATGGCATGACCGTCGGAAATATTTATGAATACATGTCGCGCCTGCAGAAACTCAAACATGGCATGACGGTAAATGTGGAGGTGATCCGTGAAGGCAAAAACCAGGTCCTGATCATCCAACTCTAAAAATTTAATAATTAACACTTTAAACTTAAAATTTAACACTTCGATGCTCCTCCAGTCTTTTTTCACCGAAGCCTTTTTCCTGAAGTTCATCAAATTTTCGCTGGTTGGTTTTTCCGGGGTGTTTGTCGATTTTGGAACGACCTTCATATGCAAGGAGATTCTGAAAATCCAGAAGTATGTGGCCAATACCTGCGGTTTTGCACTGGCGGCAACAACCAATTATTTCATGAACAGGTTGTGGACTTTTCACAGCACCAATCCAAACGTGGCGCTGGAGTTCAGCAGGTTTTTTATCATAGCCCTGATAGGCCTGTGCATAAACCTGCTAATCATCTGGGCGATGACCGGGAAATTCAAAGTAAATTTTTACGTTTCAAAATTGATTGCCACTCTTCTGGTGACCTTATGGAACTTCCTGATCAACGCTTATTATACCTTTGCATAAAAGATCGGAATCAGGCAGCCATCAATCAATCATCGTCATCGTCTGAGCTTTCGCTCTTATCCGAATCGATTTTTCCTTTTGTTTCACTTTTCGGCGAGGTTTCCCTGGGCTTACCTTCCGGTTTTGCCTGAGGGGGAAGCGACATCATAACCGAAGGATCGGGCGGTTGTGTCGTGGTCATGGAGGATGGAATGATGATGATGAAATCGGCTTTTGCGGCATCTTCCTTTGAAATGGTATCAACATTTTCCTGTTCCAGGCAGGAGATGGTGAGTATTTTAGGTTCAAAGCTGGTTTTACGGATGGCCTGTTGCACATACCAAACGATGCCCTGGTAGTTGTCGCTGTGGTATGAACCGTTGAAATGAAGAATCGTCTTTTCGCCGAAGGCGCTTTTCATGAGGAAGTGCGACATGGTGGCGTCTTTGATCGCTTGTGCTTTGCCCAGGTTTGCCGTAAGATGGGCAGGCATGCCGTCTCCGACATTTTTAACAATGCTTGCATAACATTCCAGGGTGTCGGGGTATTTGATCGGAAGGGGGGCGATCATGCCCCTTTCCATTGCATTGATGCTGTCGAGACCCTCGAAACCATGAAAATTCACAAGTACGGCATAGCGGCGGGGAATGTTGGTGGCGGTGAATTTGAGACCTTTTTCCCTGGCAAAATCGACAATGGGGGCATAGTCTGTCTTATAGTTTGGCCATAACTTGGCCTCGGCTTCAAAATCTTTTTTCCGGATCATTTTAGAGGTGTATTCGTTGAGAAGCAACTGGTTGTCTGCTTCAAACATTTCCGCCCCCAGCACCAGGTTATGCCCTTTTTCTGCATATAAATCCTTAGTCAACTCCAGTTCGAGCCAGTGGCAAATGGGATCACTGTGAATTTCGCCAAAGAAAATGATATCCGACCTGTTCGCAACTTTCAGGAGATCTTTATAATCCACCATGTGCCCTTTGGCATTGAAAATCCTGTAGGCGGGCTTGTCGTTTTTCATTGACAGAAGAGGAATGGACAGGAGGATAAGGAAAATTGAAAAAGAGATCTTCATGATAAAATAGTTAAGGGTTACTAATTTGAAATTTACAAATGACAAGTGACAAGCGACAAGTGGGGTGCTGATTGTCATTTGTCACTTGTCACTTGTCACTTCTACTTCGCCAGCCCTTTTTCCTCGAAGGCAAGCGGCAACAGCATTCCCATTCCGTGAAAAACAAAAACTTTACCGGATTGGCCTCCCAGGATGATGCGGATTTTGTTGCTGAATTTCATTTCATATTCAACAATAGCCTGACGGCACATCCCGCATGGGGGAACTGGCTGGGATACTTCAAAGTCATCGGAACGTGCACTGATTGCCACGGCAGCTACCGGAATATCC
>CAIKNA010000307.1 GCA_903828645.1 uncultured Bacteroidales bacterium | reverse complement strand
TCTTGGTCATCCAGTAATTTTGCGAATAAGGCAATTGATTGATACCCGGGAAAATGTCAAATATTTTATTTTTTTGTATCAATACATGTTGTTTGTTACTATAGTTTCAGTAAATTTACCCACTAAGAATGGCAAAGTGCCGTTTTTTTGACAACCATACTCATGGAGAACTGATGAGCCGTTTTACCAATGATGTGGATACTATCAGCGATTCGCTGAATACGAGTGTTTTGCAATTGTTTATCAGTACAATAACAGTAACCGGTATTTTTATTTTGATGTTGTATATCAGTCCGTTGCTGACCCTGGTTACCCTGACCGTTGTGGTGCTGATGTTTTTGGTGGCCCGGCAAATCATAAAAAAAAGCAAGCTGTTTTTTACCGGTCAGCAGAATGCACTCGGAGCAGTTAATGGGTATGCGGAAGAGATGATCACAGGTCAAAAAGTGGTAACCGTATTCTGTTATGAAAAGAGTGCAGCCGGGGATTTTGAAAAATTGAATTATCATCTGCGCGACAAAGCGACAAAAGCGCAGTTATTCTCCGGTATCATGATGCCCGTCATGCAGAATTTGAACACCATCAATTTTGCGCTTACTGCTACGGTAGGGGGATTGCTTGTCATTTTCAGGGGCCTCGATCTTGGAGGTCTTGCAGCTTTTCTTCAATATACCAGGCAGTTTGGACGCCCGGTCAACGAGATATCCAACCAGTACAACAACCTCCAGGAATCACTGGCAGGGGCAGAACGTATTTTCCAGGTAATGGATCAGGTAGCAGAAATACCCGATGCCCCGGATGCTGTCGGGTTAACCAACGTAAAGGGCAAAGTTCAGTTTTCCGATGTTTCGTTTGGATACGAACCCGGTAATGATGTTCTTAAAAAAATATCATTTGAAGTTAACCAGGGTCAGAAGATTGCCCTGGTTGGCTCCACTGGCGCCGGAAAATCAACCATTGTTAATTTACTGTCACGTTTCTATGATATTAATTCCGGTCATATTGTGATTGATGGAACCGACCTCGCGAAAATACAAAGGAAAAGTTTGCGCAGGTCGCTGGCCATGGTTTTGCAGGATACCCATCTCTTTACGACAACGGTGATGGAAAATATCCGTTACGGGCGGCTTGATGCAAGTGATGAAGAGGTTATCGACGCCTGCCTCCTTGCAGGCGCTCATTCTTTCATTCAGCGATTGCCCAAAGGCTATCGTACCATCGTCGAAAACGATGGCAACAATCTGAGCCAGGGCCAGCGGCAACTGCTGAACATAGCGCGAGCCACCCTGGCCAGGCCTGCCATTCTCATCCTGGATGAAGCAACAAGTTCAATCGACACAAGAACTGAACAGATCATACAAAAGGGGTTGGACCAGTTGATGCAGGGAAGGACCAGTTTTGTGATTGCTCATCGTTTGACAACGGTACATAATGCCGATGAAATCCTGGTCATGGAACATGGTGAAATCATCGAAAGGGGAAACCACGCCTCATTGTTGAAACTCAAAGGAAGATATTCTGAATTGTACAACGGACAATTCGACTGATCTGTATAGGAAACTAGGCCATTCCGAATTGGACATTCCCGAAATGTCCATGCTCTCAGGGCCGGTTCACCTCTTATTTTTAACTGCAATGTGTGAATCATGTAACTTAATTTTAAAGTTGTGTAACACATTCAACCATTAAGAGGCTCACCTTTGCGGTGATGATAGCGTATCTTTTCAGGGATAGTCAAACCTGCCCGATCAGGACAGGACTACTCAACAACTA
>CAIKNA010000306.1 GCA_903828645.1 uncultured Bacteroidales bacterium | reverse complement strand
TGGAAACACCAGTATTTTCAGTGCCCGTATGCAATAAACGGGTAAAAAATAATAACCCTTTTCGCCCCTTTGGGAGCAGGAGGTCGCAGGTTCGAATCCTGCTACCCCGACAAATAGAAAAGTCCTGGACGTAGTCCGGACTTTTTTATTGAGGCCTCCCCCCACTAGGATCACCGCAGGTAATCCTGCTACCCCGACAACAAAAAACATTTTGCTTCCGAAAAAGGTTCTTGTTTTTGAACGAGGTGCAAGCTTGCCTGGGATCCCCATACCTTCAAGAGACATTCTCACTTTATTGCTCAAAATCCTGGTTAACAGGCAGAAAAGATTAGTATTCATCTTGTATTAAGGATGTTATTGATTGACCATTTTTTTCTTTTTGGGTAATTGAATAAACATTTGTAAATTTATCCTATTGTTAGGCTACATATTAAGCATTTTACATAATTAATAAGCTTTGAAACTATGAAAGCAAAAAACTACTTTCTTACTTCGCTATTGCTCTTCTCCACAGGTCTTTTGGCAATGGCCCAATCTGGTATGACAATCCACTCCGATGGAAAGGTCACGGTTAACGGAAACCTGACCATTACCCTACCTGCATTTACCTGCGGAACTACTTTGACCGACACCTGTGATGGTAAAACCTACAATACCGTTTTGATCGGCACCCAATGCTGGTTTGCTCAAAATCTCAATGTTGGTACGAAAATCCTTGGTACTGCTAACCAAACCAATAATGGTGTTCTTGAGAAATATTGTTACAATGATGATGAGAACAACTGTAACATTTATGGCGGGTTATACCAATGGGACGAAGCGATGCAATATGTGACAACGGAAGGGGCTCAGGGAATATGCCCTACAGGCTGGCATTTGCCAACTGATGCCGAATGGACAACATTGACGGATTATTTGGATGGTTTAAGTGTAGCGGGCGGAAAAATGAAAGAAACTGGTTCAACACATTGGGCAACACCAAATACAGGTGCAACCAACAATAGCGGATTTACAGCTCTTCCGGGAGGGAATAGGGAAGGCAATGTCAATTTAAACGGCAATTTCAACTATCTTACAGTTATCGGCTACTTCTGGTCGTCGTCGCAGAGCGGTGATACAAACGCGTGGAATTGGGCCCTCGTCTATAGTAATGAATACGTATACCGGAGCGGCAGCTTCAAGACGTACGGCTTTTCTGCCCGCTGCCTCAAAAATTAGAGGGCATATCAATCCTGAAAAAGTTGATTTTATTGTTAATTTGACAGCATGGGCGCGATCATTGGGATAATAGTATCTTCTTTTCTTATTATTGGTTTTGGTTTATCAACCAATATTTTTGAGGATTTTTTTAACGTTTCTAAACGAACTAATGATATTATCTCTTTTCTCATGGGTATGGTGGTACTTACTTTTTTCCTCTATCTCTACTTTTCTGTCTCTTAATTCCCGATGAGCAAAGCGAATCAAGGATTTTCTTTCAGGCTTACACCTCAGGGATTACGGCAGGTAATCCTGCCGACCACTCATATTTATCAAGCTTGCTTGCAGCTAAAGGGGGATTACCGCTTGTAAGACTTTCAAACGAATTGGATCAGGATTACGGGTAAATTAATAGAAATTAGATATCCGGATTCACTCCTTGACAAACTTGCCCGTTTCAACATTCTTTTCACCCTTCACCCTCACAAAATAAACCCCATTGGGCAGACTGCTGATGTCAATGGTGGCTTTTGGTTGGGTGATTTGGCGGGTGATGAGTTCCTGGCCGCTGAGGTTGAGTATAGAAAGAATACCCTTGGCCGGGGTTTCGATGGTGATTTTATCTGTTACCGGGTTTGGATAAATCGACAATCTTGATCCCGGTAATTCATTTACTCCACTAAAAACAGAATCATACTTCATCACGGAAGCTTTATAGGAATTCGGAATGTCAGTATATGCGACGTATGGTTGACCGGTTGGACTTATTGCGAGACTAATAAAATAAGCCGTTCCCGCTGAGAAACCGTTTGATGGCCCAACGTCAACCCACGTTGTTCCGTCAAATTTTTTTGCTATCACCTTTTGATATTTTTCGTCATGATAAGCCACATAGGGTTGCCCGGCTAAATTAAAAGCAATGCTTAAAAAATGAGCCGATCCATAAGAGAAATCTTTATTTCCCACATCAACCCAATTTTGTCCGTCAAATTTCTTTACTGTGGCATACCACGTCACAATTACATTTTGATAAGCCACATATGGAAGATTGTCAATGGGGTTTATTGCAAAACTGATATAACTGGCTTCGTTTGCTGAGAATCCTGGACTCCCAATATTTTCCCAATTTGTTCCGGTAAATTTCATTACTGTTGCCTTCAACCTATAAACCGAATCACTAAATGCCACATACGGCTGACCCAATGAATCAAAGGCAAGGTTTTCATAAGAAGCCGCTCCAACAGAGATAGCTCCAGTCCCAACATTTATCCAATCGGTTCCGTTAAATCTCTTAACTGTTGCACGACCCACCAAATTACCATCCTGATAGGCCACATAGGGTTGATTGTCAGAGGGACTGATTGCAATGCTTGCATAACATGCATACATCTGATCAGAGAAACCAGGATTTCCAACATTAACCCAGTTGTTTCCGTCAAATTTCATAACAGTTATTCTTCCACCACAATTGTGATCAGAAAATGCAATATACGGTTGACCCGATTGGCTAAACCTAAGGCAGATATAGTCAGCAAATCCTTCCTTAACGCTACCATTTTCAACATTTACTCAACTGGTTCCATCAAATTTCATCACAGTCGCCCTATTATAATTGGCCTCATCCTGAAATGCCAAATAGGGACATCCATCGGATGGACTAAATGCAAGACTTATATATTGTGCTTCATCCTCGGTAAAACCTGCTCCTCCAACATATTTCCATGTAAAAGTCATAGGTGCTGATTTCTGCCACGGTTGCTGGGCGCTAAGACAAATTGGAAGCAAAAACAGGAATAGGTAAATAAATCTTTTCATCATACTATGATTAGAGATAAAGAATAAATTTTACTGCTTAATGAACTTGCCTACTTGAACCGTCTTTTCACCCGTAAGCCGGATAAAATAAACCCCGCTGGGCAAACGTGTAATATCTATTTGTGTTTTTGGTTCTATGATTTGACGTGCAATTAGTTCCTGTCCGTTCATGTTCAGGATGGATAATTGACCTGGAGTCAGGATTGCTGAGGTTTCGATGGTTATATAATTGAATGATGGATTTGGGTACAGGGAAAATCCATCATTACTGGTTAGATCCCGGATGGATATGGTTATACAGGCCGCTTCCACCTCTTTCTTGCTGTTGCAGCCTGTTGCATTGCCGAGAAACTGAATGGTGCCATTTGGACTGGCTAAATAATCACAAACGCTCCTTACTGCACAGGTTGATAACGAAGTGTTATCCCGGATGTCCAGGTCGAGAATCGAACTGGCATTTATGTTGTTCAGCCCCTTCAGGCTGGTCAGGGCGCTGTTGCCAAAAATTATCAGGCTTCCACCGATTGAGGTTAACTGATTCAGCCCGTTCAGAGTATCTAAAACAGGGTTGCTGATTATCATCAATTGCCCGCCAATGGAATGCAGATTGTTTAATCCTGACAAATCTGTCAGGCTGACGTTATTCTGTATGGTGAAGTTCCCCCCAACCGAAGTCAACGAGTTTAACCCCGATAGATCGGACAGCAAATTATCATTCCAGATGCCAAGAGGTCCGCCGATTGATGCTATCAAATTTAAACCGTTCAGATCAGTAATATCGCTGCCGCTGATTGTCACACCCCCATCAATTTGCATACAGCCCGGATGATTTGCCTGAAAGTTATCAAGCTGGGCTTGCGCGGTAAAATTGATTCCTTGTGGCAGGCAGGACTGGGATGTGCCTGCCGATGATAGTAATAGGACGATGATTAAAATGAATAGATTTTTCATAGAGTTTCCGGCATCAGAAAGTAAAAGTATTTTATAGTTTAATGAATTTACCTGTTATGACATTCATTCCACTGGTTAACCTGATAAAATAAACCCCATTTGGAAATCCGCTAACATTAAGCTGAATCTGTTTGCCTGAAATTTGCCGGTTAAGTAGTTCCTGCCCGCTTGTATTACTGATAACCATCGAACTTTGGGCAGCACTTTGGGCAGTCTCAATGGTAATGTAATCAGTAGTTGGGGATGGGTATATTTTAAGAAAATTCTTCGCAGTGTTGACGCTAATTCCAACCCCGGCATCTGTGGTGCCAAGGATAGTCCCGTTATCTCCAACAGCATAACCGATGTCGGCATCTGAAATAAATACCCCTTTTAAGGACTGGTAACATAATCCTGAAGGTTGAGTTTCCCAGTTTAATCCCCCGTTTGTCGTTAAGAGTATGGTTCCAGCCCCGACTACATATCCAACTTCGGAATTTTTGAAATAAACAGCGCTGATACCAAGATTGTCTCGCAGTGATAGTTGGTCCCAGGTAGTGCCTCCATCAATTGTTTTAAGAATCAGACCATAACTGGAGGCAACATATACAGTGCTTGCATCAATTGCATCAACAGCAACCAGGTTATCCGTTAATCCCGAAACCTCGCTGAACCAGGTAGACCCTCCATCCGTTGTTTTTATAATAGTTCCTGACAATCCAACTGCATACCCTGTGGCATAATCTGCAAAACTGACTCCTTTCAAAAAACGTGATGTTCCGGCCGGAAGGCTGTTCCAGGTAATTCCCCCATCTGCAGTTTTTAACAGGGTTCCCCAGTCACCTGCTGCATATCCTGTATTCTCATCTAAAAAGCAGACAGCGTTAAGAGAATATGCAGTACCTGATAACCCGGCAGTCCATGAAATTCCTCCATTCACAGTTGTTACTATTGTACCTGAAGCGCCAACAGCGCAACCTGTATTGCTTGTAGGAAAGGATATGGAATTCAGCTGTTTTGCTGTACCTGATACCTGGCTGTTCCAGGTAATTCCGGCATCACTGGTTTTAGTAATCACACCGTTATTTCCTGCTGCATATCCTATGGCTGAAGCCGGAAAAGTAACTGCATTCAAGGAAGATATAATACCTGTGACCTGACTCGTGTAATTAACGCCTCCATCTGTAGTTTTAACCATTACTCCACATTGATCGCTCGAGTACCCACCAATATATCCGGTGGCCGGGTTTATAAAGAAAACGCAATTGTTAATCAGTGCATTCGGGATTGTAGTGAGTTCGCTCCAGGTATCTCCGCCATCGGTTGTCTTAACAACTGTGCCATCATAGCCAACGGCGTAACCAGTATTCTCATCCGTAAAATAAATGTCATAGAGGGTCGAAAATGTAGTTGAATTCCGAAACTGCCACGTGTAACCTGCATCCGTGGTTTTCAGGATTAATCCATTACTGCCGGCAATGTAACCTGTATCTGAATTTACAAAGCATATAGCATAGCCGTCGTCATAATCAAAATGAATATAGTCCCAGGTCAGTCCGGCATTTGTTGTCTTTAAAACATATCCACCTGTGAAAAGTATGTAACCGTTGTTTGCATCCGTAAAACAAACTTTATAGAGCTCTGAAAATGAGGACTCAACACCTAAATCATTCCAGGTAATCCCTCCGTCAATGGTCTTCAGGTCGGTATATTGTCCAACAATATAACCGGTATTAACATCTGTAAAAAACACCGACCTGGCATCATCGACAACACCTTCCTGGCTTTCCCAACTGGCTCCTCCGTTTATGGTTTTAAGTATGGTTCCGGGACCAACAGCATAACCTGTATTTGCATCCGGAAAGTATACAGACAAAAGCGTCTGGGAAGTTCCTGAATTAAGAAGGCTCCAGGATGTCCCGCCATTGATGGTTTTCATTATCAGTCCGCATCCCCCTACGGCATAACCTGTGGTTGCATCTGTGAAATAAATTGAAGTTATTGCATCTCCGGTGGGCTTTGGATTTAACCATTCCCACGATTGTGAATGGACGGAATTAACTATGAATAATGCCAGCAGGAAAATGCAGATTTTTTTCATCTTTTGGTTTTTTTATGCTAAGAATGATAAATATTCAATCATTTTATTGTTAGGGTTTTGACATAACATTACATGCCTGGTAATGAAGCTTGTATGCATGAGTAAATATAACAATAAATCAAATGGAAATACCTGTCGGGAAAATATTTCTATTACTCTGTTTATCATCCTGGATTATCGTTTGATTATCTTTCAACCGAGCTTAAACCGAGCTTCAACCGACCTGGGGCGGCTTTGCTGGGTATTAGCTCGGTTGAACCTCGGTTCAAGGTCGGTTTAATAACTATCCAAACAGGTAGCTTTGGTATATTATTTGTATATTTAATGACGATTACAGATATAATAACTAAGGCATCATTAATGAGTAAACTGCTACGGCAGCAAGCATAACAGCTAATAATCGCAGATTATCATTTAAACCCTTTGAATATGGCAATTTCTAATGACAATGATCTGATCCGTGGTTTCCATGGAAAAATCGGGAACCAGGTTAGTCTTCGCAGACGCGATGGAAAAACCATCATGGCTTCGGTCCCCACGAAAAAGAGATCTAGGACTAAGGGCAAACAGCGCGAAAGCTGTGACCGGTTCAGGAAGGGATTACAATGGGCTAAACAGGTGCTGAAAAATCCTGATCAGTATGCAGCCTATAAGGAAAAGGCCACCGAGTGGCAGACGGCCCTCAATGTAGCCCTTGCCGACTACATGAAGTCACCGGTGGTTACCGGGATCAATTCTTCTTTTTATCATGGTTGTGCAGGGGATACAATCCTGGTCACAGCCACCGATAATTTCCATGTTAAGGAGGTCAGCATAAAGATCTGCAGCCAGGATGGCAAGGTGCTCGAGAGTGGCCTCTGCCAGGCCGATCAAACGGGTTCCTACTGGCAATACATTGCCACGAAGGATGCGGAAACCACTGCTGGGATAACGATAACTGGTATTGCCCGGGACAACCCCGGGCATACCGGCGAGATGAAAATTACACTAGGGTAGATAACAAACCTTCAGGAAGGCTTATACAAGTCTTTTATTCCCAGTAAAACGTCTCCTGGCTCTTTCAAGAAACCTCGGAACTTTCTCTGCTTCGGGTTCTTTCTTTTCGGGCTGGCTTTTTGGCGGTGCAACATTCCTGGGTTGCCTTCTGCCATTGTTTGGCTTCTTCTTTACGATTGGCAGTGCATCTGCACCCTCTTTCATCGGGAACGGATGATCATTGACAATTGGGATTTGTCGCGAGATCAACTTGTAAATGTCCTTTAAATATTCTTTTTCCTCGGCGTCACAAAAGGAGATGGCAATACCATCAATGCCTGCACGACCTGTACGGCCGATTCTGTGTACATACGTTTCAGGAATATTCGGGATCTCATAATTTATCACATGCGACAGTTGTTCAACATCAATGCCTCGTGAAGCAATATCAGTTGCAACGAGCACCCTGGTCTTCTTGCTTTTGAAGTTGGATAACGCCTCCTGACGGGCAGCCTGAGATTTATTTCCATGAATGGCAGCAGCCTTGATACCGGCCTTCTTCAGGTCTTTGCTTACCTTGTCAGCACCATGTTTTGTGCGGGTAAAGATCAGGGCAGTTTCGATTGACTTATCCTGCAAAAGGTGAATAAGCAACGATCTCTTATCCGGCTTGTCCACAAAGTAGAGTTTCTGGCTGATCAGGTTCGTGGTTGCAACAACCGGGATGATGTCAACCTTTGCTGGTTTCACGAGTATTGTAGCCGCAAGTTTCTGAATCACCGGGGGCATTGTGGCTGAAAAGAAGAGTGATTGCCGCTTTGCCGGCAGTTTCTGGATGATCTTCTTTACGTCATGGATGAATCCCATGTCGAGCATTCGGTCGGCCTCGTCGAGGACAAAGTATTCAATATGTTCAAGCGTGATGAGGCGCTGATCGATCAGGTCGAGCAGTCTGCCCGGGGTAGCGATCAGGATATCAACCCCGCTTTTCAGCATGCTGACCTGCGGGTTTTGTGAAACTCCGCCATATACAACCGTGTGTTTCAGTCCTGTATGTTTTCCATAAGCTGTAAAGCTTTCACTGATCTGGATAGCCAGTTCCCGTGTCGGAGTGACGATCAGCGCTTTGATCTCGCGGTTTCCCCTGGAAGTTGCACGCTTCCCATAAAGAAGCTGGAGGATTGGGATCGCAAATGCGGCTGTTTTTCCAGTCCCGGTCTGGGCAGATCCCATCAGGTCTCTTCCCTGCAGTAAAACGGGTATTGCCTGTTCCTGGATAGGGGTAGGCTCGGTGTATCCTTCGGTTTTTAATGCCCGGAGAATGGGTTCAATAAGATTTAATTGTTCAAATGTCATTTGATAGATTTTATAGAAAGCTGCAATAAATTAACCTGTCATGCATCAGCAGCCTGATGATACATGAAGGTAACTATTCTTAAACTGCCATTGAAGCCTGAAACGACAGTTCATAAAAACTTATGAAAGTGCTGGAATTATCCGGGGTCGTTTACGATGGATAATGGGAGGAATATCTTTTGCAAAGGTAATGATTAATTCGTTGGTTCGACAAAATCCATGCAGATCAT
>CAIKNA010000305.1 GCA_903828645.1 uncultured Bacteroidales bacterium | reverse complement strand
GGGAAACAGCCGATGTCGGCCAATTTCGCTTATTACTACAATGTCATCCGACCCGCCGATTACCCTGATATGTATATCAAGGCCGGGTTGACTTTTCTATTCCCTAAAAAGTAATCACTCAACAAAAAAACGACCATGAAAAAAACCAATTTCTATTTATTCCTATTTCTGATTCTGCTATCAGGTTCAGGTCTTTCTGCTCAAACAATCAACCCCAATCAATACCCTTCCTCGGATAATAAAGAATGGGGACAGTTGTTGTGGAACATGAAACTGGCTGACCAGGATATTTCTGATTTTACAAATTATCAAAAGGTGGATGACCAGGGCATAAGCGCCTGCCGCTATACCGTTGCCTTTTCAGCCTACTTCCTGGCCATTGAACAGTACCATAAATTTCCTGCCTGGCGTGAAGCTTTACAGCCTGCCTTTGATAAACTGATCCAACGCATGTTGCAGAAGCAGATCTGGGGTTACTGGTCGCACGAAAGCCAGGGTATTACCAAGTTTGAACCCAACATGGACCGGCCTTATTCCCGCAACGATGACCCGGTATCTCTTGGAAACATCATGTATTCTGGACATCTCGGGATGATGATCAACCTTTATGAAATGCTGTATCATGACATGAAATGGGACCAACCCGGGTCAATCGTCTTTCAAATCAATGACAATGAAAAGTTTGTCTATGATAATAAAAACCTGCAAAAAGTGATGTTCGATCAGATGATGACCAATCCGGTTCCCGGCATCGAATGTGAACGCAATGCGGTTTTTCCGGCCTGCAACACCCACCCAATTATCAGTTTCATGTTGTATGACCAGTTGCACAACAGCCGTTATTATCAGGCGGCCCATTTGCCCTTTGATTCTTGGTTTGAGAAGGTGTTCATCAATCCGAAAACCAAGGACCTTGCATCGTTTTATCTCATTAAGCAGGGGTGGGCGTTTTCGGGTTGGAATCCCAGATACGGCAACAAAATGGATCCTGTGATGGAAGGAATGGTGCAAAAGGGGATTGATTTCAATTCGGGAGGAAATGACGGGTGGATCGGAACCTTCATGCATGCATGGAATCCAAAACTTGTAGAAAACCTCTATCCATTCCTGAAAAAGAAACACTATAAGATGGATAAAGGCATTGCAACCCTTACAAAAGATGTAGTGGCCCCTGACGCTTATTACGCTTTTTTCGCGACACTGGCGGCAGAGATTGGAGATGAAGCGGCCAGAAAAGGTTTGCTTAAGACTGTTGATAGCATCTATTCACCAGTTTGGATTGACGGAACTTATCACTACCCCTTTATGGATAACGTTCCCACAGTGAACCTGGCGGCAGCCGATGGCGATAAGAAACCAGCAGCCCCGCCAGTCACACCCGTTCCAATATCAGCAGACAATCAAAAAAGCGTTCCTGCTTGCTGCCGCTCAACCCTGGTCGAGGGCCATGGCGATGCCACCAACATGAAAAGCTTTCCGTCACACTCCGATCTGGCCGACCGGTTGATCGGCATGGCCAGGGCATTACCAGCCAATGGCTTTTATACTATGGTAAACCAACCTTTCGATGACAAGTATTACACTGAACCTGGCATTACCGGGGTGGATATTAAAAATGTCATCCTTAAACGGGCAATTTATGACAGGGTTAACAAGGCACTTATCGTGTCAACCTTTGGGAAGAATGAAGGAGGGAATACATCTTTTAAAGTCATCAACCTGGATCCGGCGAAAACATATGCCGTCACCATCGATAAAGTTCCACAAAAAGATATTGTGAAACAGATGGCCATTGAAATACCTATGGAAACCACAAAAGCACACGACATCATCATCTATGAAAAATAATGTGTATTCATTCTCAAATCCTCAAATCTTCAAATCCTATGAAAAAAACAACCATTATCTTCTGTTTATTGGCCGTGATTGGCCTGGTAATCAATGTGGGCTGCACAATGAAGCCCAAAATGACCAAAGAACAAGCTCAGCAAAAAATCACAGAACTTCAAACCAAACTGGCTTTGATCAACGATCAATGGTACGACATTTATGAAACCGGATTGGTTGACAGTGCCGGAGTGGCTGCAAAAAAGATTGAAGAAGCACAGACTGAACTGGCTTCGGGGGAACTTGCAAAGGCATCGGAACTACTCATCAGGGCAGATACCCTGCTTAACCAGTACTCCAAGACAAACCTCCCCGTTTTTACTCCGGAAACACCCCTGAAAAACTTTCAGGATCTTGGAAAAATCCGTAAAGCAACACTTGACGACATTGGTCAACTCGAGATGGCAGGGGTCCCCAGGTGGAACTATTGGTTCAACTTTTCAGGAAAAGGAGACGATGGGAAGCAATATGCTGCCTATGCCTGTGTGAATTATCATGGTACCGGGGCTTTGGTGCAGGGAGTGATGTTTGTTTTAAGCATGGAAGATAACGGCACCAAACTGATGGATGGCTCGCTGAAGGTCATTCCAACACGTAAACAGGAAAAAGACAGGTTGGTATTTACCGCCAAGGAAGGGGGGAAATCCATGGTTTATTCAATTTACAAAGAAAAGGTCATTATTGATTATAAATCACCGGAATACAGCGTTAACCTAGAGCTTTCCACTTTGTATTCGTTCTGGTATAACAAAGGCATCCAGCCGGTTGATGTTTTGCCGAATACCCCTTCAGCAGGTTTTGAACAACCCGGGCTGGCACAAGGAACCATTACCATGGGAGGAAAAACCATTAAGGTAACCGGTGGCGGCGAACTGGAAAACTATTTCTGCGGCGGCAAAGGCGGGGCAGATTACCGCACTTCGCTGATCAAATACGGCAACGAATGGTGGGTTCCCTTCAGCACCGATCAGATTTCGGGGATCTTTGTGGTGACCGGACCCTATAAAGATGCCGGTCTTTATGTCAATGGGAAATACATCATCCCTTCGGAATATAAGATACTACAGGGCGAACCGAATAAAACCTTCACCATTTCAGCCAAAACTTCAGAAGGCGACCTGGAAATCACCTGCAACCTTTGGGGAATGAATCCAAAACTTTATGAATGCTGGGGAAGTGTTGACGGAACCTTCAAGGGGCAAAAACTCACCAATGGAAATTGCTGGCTTGAGCATGTTCCACAGGGGGGAGCCAATGAAGCTTCGGATAAATCTCCAAGAAAAGCAAAACCAACAAATTAATAAATCAAAAATGATCAACAATGGAATTTTTTCCATTCAGATCACTAAACAACCAATTATGAAAACAAGGAACATCTATTTCACTCTTTTGGCAGTCGTGGCTGCCTTTGTAATCACCTCCTGCTCTTCACCGATAACCTTGACAAGCTGGAAAAACCCTGCCGACAACTCAAAGATTTCGAAAGTAGTGGTGATGCCCCTGTTCGACAAGCTTGAATACATGAAACCATTTGAACAATCAATGGATGCCTATTTTATCACTCAGGGGCTGAAGGCGCTTGGATCGCTTGATATACTCAACCCAAATATTAAATATTCGGTTTCTGATATTAAAAAGAGGTGCGACAGTCTGGGCGCTGATGCCATTCTGGTATTCGTTTATAAGGGGACTGACAAATCTGAAAGTTACGTTCCCCCAACCACTTATACAACCGGCGGGTTTGGCGGTTCGTGGGGTGGCGGATACTGGGGCGGAGGTTCCTGGGGCGGATATGGCGGCGGATTTTATGGAGGGGCAGCGGGCTTCGATGCAGGCAGTACCGTAACGACCGGAGGCTACTGGACTACTACTTCTGTGGTAAACCTGAAAGCAAGTCTATACACCAGGTCTTCGAACGATGCCATCTGGACCGGTGACATTACGGTAACCGACCCGAACTATGTGGACCAGTCAGCCACTGAGATTGCACAGGATATTTATGCCGATTGGGTGAAATATGATCTGTTGAAATATCCATCGGGGAAAAAGTAACAATAAAAAATGAATCTTATGGTAGTAGCAGGAATTGACATTGGATCCACTACCGGGAAGGCCGTCATCATGATCGATGATAAAATTATCCTGGGAAAAATCATCATGGCCTCCATCAAGCCGGCGCAAACGGCCAGGCTGGCCATCGAGGCAGCCCTTGAAAATGCCGGCCTGACCGCGCAGGATGAGCTTCAGTATATCGTAAGTACCGGTTACGGCCGGCTTAAGGTGGATTTCGGCAATGAGAACATTTCGGAAATATCCTGTCACGCCAAAGGGGCCTTTCATACCGACCCGGAAGTGCGCACCATCATCGACATCGGGGGGCAGGATTGCAAGGCCATATCCCTGTCGGCGAAAGGAGTCGTGTTGGGGTTTGAGATGAACGAGCGTTGTGCGGCGGGAACGGGCCGATTTTTCCAGGTTATGGCCAAGGTTCTGGCCTGTGGCCTGGAGGGGATCGGATCGCCCGGCAACATCAGTCCCACCGCGGCAACCATCTCGAACCAGTGCAGCGTATTTGCCGAATCGGAGATCATCAGCCTGGTGAACAACGATGTGCCGCTGCCTGACATTATTACCGGCATCAACCGTGCAGTTGCCAGCCGCGTGAGCGGTCTGGTTCGCCGGGCCGGGCTGGCCGACAAGGTGGTGATCACCGGCGGCTGCTATGGCAACGAAGGGCTGGTGAACGCACTGGAGCAGGCTCTTGGATTGAAAGTCAACCGGTTGCCGGTCAACCCACAATTCATGGGTGCACTTGGAGCAGCCGTCTTTGCCATGGAAAAGTTCAGAGCAAAAACCACAGAAACACAAATTAACATGGAGGGCGCGAAATGAGATCAGGACTGAAATCGGACATATTTGAAAAGTTTGCAGCCCTTGCCGGCAGCATCAGCAACTCCGAAGTGGAGGGCTGGAAGCAGCAGGGCGGCAAGGTGATCGGGTATACCTGCTCCTTTGTTCCGGAGGAACTCTTCGTGGCGGCCGGCCTGATGCCCTTCCGGATAAGGGCAACAGGAAGCCTGAGCGCGGGCAGAGCCGACGACTATTTTGAAGCGGCCAATATCTGCAGCCTTGTGCGCCATTGCTTCAATAAAATCCTCACCGGTGAATATGAATTCATCGACGGCTGCGTGATCGGCGGTGGGTGCGATGCGAACCGGCACATCCTTGACAACTGGGAAAAGAGTGAGGCGCGCATTCCTTTCCTGCACCGGATCTTTTTTCCGCACAGTTCCGGCATACTGATGGCGCAAAATTTCCGCAACCAACTGGAAAATCTGAAACAATTACTTGAGGAGCATTTCGGGTTGAAGATCACCGATGATAAACTCCGGGATGCCATCGTACTTTGCAACGAGATACGGGATCTTCAGAAAGCCATTTATGCCCTCAGGAAGGTGGATAACCCGCCCATCACAGCCTCCGAAACCATCGCGTTGGTCGTGGCCGGCTATTCCATGCCAAAAGAAGCGTACAAGGCGGATTTGACCCAACTGCTGGAAGAACTGCGCGGCGTAACAGTACCGGAAAACAAAAAAACCGTCAGGCTGATGGTCGTTGGCCCCGGGCACGACGAACCCACCCTGTGCGATATTATTGAGACGATGGGAGGCACCGTGGTCACTGACCTCACCTGCTATGGCGGGAAAACACTCTTTGGCAGCGTGCGTGAAGCAGATCCCGATCCTCTTCAGGCCCTGGCCGATTACCAGGTAATCGACCGTCCGCTCTGTCCTAAGAACCTCGATGCCCATCCCATCATCAACAGGGAGGTCATGGATAAGATTAAAGAGTACCGGGTTGACGGAATCATCGGCCAAAGCTACCTCTGCTGCGAAACCTGGGGCGGCGAACTTTTCGTACTGCAGAAGGAGTTGAAGGAAGCCGGGATTCCCATGCTCCGGATCGAGCGGGAG
>CAIKNA010000304.1 GCA_903828645.1 uncultured Bacteroidales bacterium | reverse complement strand
TGGCAAGAAATTCCGATTTGGCTTTATTGGCAAGATCTGCCTCCTCCTTTGCCTTCAGAAGTATTGCTTCCGTTTTTTTCTGCTCGGTGATGTCATGGGTAACGCCAACCAATCCGACAATTTGCCCATGCACGTCGCGCAACGGTACTTTTGAGCACAAAAGCCAGTGAAATATCCCATCCCGGTCAATGAGGGTTCCGTCAATATCATAAATTGGTTTTCCCTGCTGCAGGACGAGCTGGTCTTCCTCCAAAGCCCGGTTTGCTTCGAGTTCAGGATGGAGCTGAAAATCGGTCCTTCCGATTATTTCATCCTCGGAATTCTTACCGGCAAAGAGAACTTCTTTGGGATTGGCGATAATTTTCCGGCCCTCCATGTCCTTCACATAAACCGCATCCGGGATGAGGTCAATGATCGTGCGAAACAGGGTACGTTCATTCTGAAGTGTCTCTTCCGTTTGTTTGCGTTTGGTAATATCGCGTTCTACAAACAGGATGCTCTCCGGGTTGCCCCTGGCATCGCACAGAAGAGTGGAATTAACCTCCACATAAAACCTGCTTTTGTCCTTTCTCAAGGCAAGATATTCAGTGATCTTGTGGCTGTGTTCTCCTGAAACCAATCTTTGAATGTTGTCAACCAGGAATTTGTGATTGGAGGGATCAATAAAATCAAAGATTTTTTTTCCAAGATACTCATCTTTTTGCTCGACCGTGTATCCATACATTACGGCCAGGTTATACGACATTAACTGAAGTGTGCCGTCCAGCGAGGCCATCCCGATCCCATCCGGTGATGCGGCAATCATGGCTTCCCATTTTTTACTGCTTTGCTGCAGGGCTTCCTCCGTCTGCTTGCGCTCATCGATCAGTTTGATCAGCGCTTCGAACAGGGAACTGCTTTCAAAGGGAACTGACCCGCTTTCGCTCGTACCATCCTGGACAGCAGGAGTAAGCGCATTGATTGCCTCTTGTATTTTATGAATGGTTTCCTTTTGCGTTTCCGCATCATGCCTTTGTTTCTGATAGGCATCCCTGAGTTCCTGCGAGCTGATTTCAATAGAACTCTGAAGCAGCTGCGTGTCATCTTCAAAATTATTGTAAGTATCGTTGATGTCCTTCAGAAAACCTTTCAGCTCATCCGGGATGTTTTCATACGATCCGAAGCGCCGGTTGACCTGGCGTAAAAGAAGTTTGTTGAGACTGGTTACTATCATACAGGGGTTAAGCTTCTTTAAACAGTGTAATGGTCATGGTTTGATTGTGAAGTTCACAATGGTGATCGAACGGTTTAATCGGGCATATTTCCCCATAAGAGTAAAATCCGGCAATTGCAGCGTTTTTTCCGATCGATTCGCGGATAATCTCCAGCTCTTCTTCCACCCGTTGCTTCAACACAAGTTTCCGGCCTACACAACTGATCAGGATGGCAAGGTCGGGAGAGGTATTCCGAAGGCTGGTCTTCGACATTTCTGCAGCACCAAGTGCCCCATCGATAAGCCGGTCTGTATTGGCTTTCATAAGCCGTACAAATTCCCCCTGGGGAAGATCACCCGCAAAAACCATGCTCCCCTCAGCTTCATTTACTGATAATACGGTCCTTACCAGGGCTGTTTCAGAGTTTTTCAAACGGAGGCTCAGCGGAAACAGCAGTGCAGAGGCGGGAAGATTTGCAGAGTGGTCGCCAAGGTAACGTTTATAAAGTTCCAGGGCAGGATGCCCGTCAAGCTCATACAGGATATTTCCCCTGGACCTGGTAACCTCCCTGTCAACTCCAAACGAATCCCAGCCTCCCATTGATCCGTATCCCACCTGTAAATGCTCCCCATAAAAGCCTATGCCCAGCACCAGGCCTTTTTCGCCTGCCTGGTTATGTACAATCACGGTTTCGGCAAAATTGGCCTGATCACCGGCGAGGCCGCCCGTGACCGGAATCCTGTCGTTTAACCTGTGATTGATGCCTTTGGTGAGTTCGCTGCCATTTATATTGAGACCTTCCGAAAGGATCATGATGTGGACAAGATGTTCCTTGTCAAGCTTTTCTGCCAGTTTTTCGCCGGTAATAAAGCTGTCTTCCATGGAATCAATATATTCGGATGCGATCTCAACCGAGCTTTTTTCAAACCATACGGCAGTACATATGATGTGATCGTTAAAAACCTCTTCCTGGAGGATTTCGCCGGCAGTGGAGCACCCGACGATTTGTGCACCCGGGTAAGCACTTCTGACAAAATCGATGTTTCGCTGCTCTTTGAGCAACTTGGTATTGCCAAACAGGAAAACAAGCTGGGCCAGGTTCTCCAGGCTTTGCTCCCCCTTTTTAATCCACCCTCCGGTTTCAGAAAAAATATGTTGCTCAGTCTTCATGTTGTTTCTTTTATGACTTATTCAGCTATGCTATAAATGACAAAATTAGCAGTTTATTTCACATTTCAACCTTTTTACAGGTTACAAGACTGTAAAAAATAGGTGTTGCCGATATTTTTCATGCATTTCAATTTTTAATTTTTAATTTTGGACCCTATCCTTTGTTTTGAACTAACTTATGAAAGTCAACGGCATTGATTATCGCACTGTCTGGATGGAAGGAACTTCGGTTTTTTTCATCGGCCAGAACCTGTTACCTTTTCAGTTCACCATACAGGAGGCAAAAACCTGTTCCGAAAGTTGTCACGCCATCAGTACCATGATGGTCCGCGGAGCTGGTGCCATCGGGGCCATTGCCGGTTTTGCCATGGCTCAGGCATCACTCGAAGCGCCTGACCGGGATTATCTATCATTTCTGCTCAAAGCAAAAACCGAAATTGAATCTACCCGTCCCACCGCCCGGAACCTTTTTCATGCTGTGGAAATGGTTTATGCAGCAGCCCTTACTTCCCGGCCGGCGGCTGTTTCAGCTGCCAACCGGGTAGCCGACCACGATGCAGCCGATTCAAGGAAGATTGGCGAGTTTGGCAACGAACTGATCAGCAGCGGGATGAATATAGGGACCCATTGTAACGCGGGCTGGCTTGCTTTTGTGGATTATGGCACAGCCTTATCCCCTGTTTACCTGGCTCATCAGCAGGGAAAGAAAATTTTCGTATATGCCGATGAAACCCGGCCAAGAAGCCAGGGCGCACGCCTCACCGCCTGGGAACTTAACCAGGCCGGCGTACCCCATGCGATCATTCCCGACAATGCCGGTGCCTGGCTTATGTCGCTTGGCAAAATCGACCTCATGATCGTGGGTGCCGACCGCATCGCTGCCAACGGCGACGTGGCAAATAAAATCGGCACACTCGAAAAGGCCATTGCCGCAAAGGAATACGGCATTCCTTTTTATGTCGCTGCCCCGACTTCGACTTTTGACATTCAATGTCACGATGGAAAACAGATCCCCATCGAAGAACGGAGCGAGGATGAAGTCCTGTACCAGGATGGGATAGCCGATGACGGCCGGCGCACCCGCGTGCTCGTATGTTCTCCGGGCTCTTCCGCCTTCAACCCGGCATTCGATGTGACCCCGGCAAAATTCATTACCGGGATCATCACCGAAAAAGGAATCATAAAACCAGGCAGGGAAACAATCAAACTGCTTTTAACGACTAATGTATAATATCCAGGTAAAAAGTGGATGCACTCATCTTATAAAAAAACGAACCATGAAATCGCGATTGTTCTTATGGCTCCTCTCGGGAGCCCTTTTGTTCAGCCTTACCACGGCTGGTTTTGCAGAAAAAAAACAGGTAAAATCCTCGGCCCCGGCATCCAAAGCGGCCAATGGTAAATCAAAGGAACCCGGAACCCAAACCTCCGGCAAAACAGCAGCACCGATCGCGGTAAAACCGAAAGCTGAAGATAAAACCGACCCAAATGTGAGTGAAAATGAAAAGGAAAAGTCCAAGGCAAAAGATAAATCCGGTGAAAAAGATAAACCCAAAGAAGATTCAGTTTACAATTCAGCCCTTGTCAGCGGTTTGAAATTCCGCAGCATCGGCCCAGCCTTTTGTTCGGGGCGTATTGCCGATTTCGCAGTGAACCCTAAAAATCACAGCGAGTGGTTTGTCGCGGCTGCTTCAGGTCATGTGTGGAAAACGGTCAACAACGGAACCACCTTTGACCCGGTTTTCGACAACAACGGAGCCTATTCCATCGGATGCATTGTCATCGACCCGAATAACACCAACGTTGTTTGGGTAGGCACCGGAGAGAACAACCATCAGCGATCGCTTGGTTACGGGAACGGGGTTTACAAGAGTTCCGACGACGGAAAGAGCTGGAAAAACATGGGGTTGAAAGATTCCCGCCAGATAGGGATGATTGTGGTAGATCCGCGCAATTCAGAGGTGGTTTACGTCGCAGCCGAAGGTTCTGTGTGGGGACCGGGCGGAGACAGGGGTCTTTACAAAACGACCGACGGCGGGAAAACCTGGAAAAAAATCCTGGAGATCAGCGAGAATACCGGTGTGAACAACGTGATCATGGATCCCCGGAACCCGGATGTACTCTACGCCTCGTCGGAACAACGCCGGCGCCACGTGTTTACCAAAATCGGCGGCGGACCTGAAACAGCCATCTATAAATCAACCAATGCCGGTGAAACATGGGATAAACTGACTTCAGGCCTTCCCGGGGCCGACATGGGTGGCATCGGACTGGCCATCTCCCCCGCAAATCCCGATGTGGTATATGCCATCATCGAATCGACCCCCGACGCAAAGGGGTTTTACCGCAGCAACGACCGCGGGGCATCGTGGCAGAAGATGAGCGACCATTCGGCACAGGGGCAGTATTACAACGAAATTTACTGCGACCCGAAAGATGTAAACAAGGTATATTCAACCGAAACCGTTTCACAGGTCACCGAAGATGGGGGGAAAACATGGCGGCCGGTCGGCAACAACAAACGCCATGTCGACGACCATGCCATGTGGATTGATCCCTCCGATACCAAACATTTCTTCATCGGCAGCGATGGAGGCGCCTATGAAACTTTTGATGGCGGCAAGGAGTTTATTTTCAAATCGAACCTGCCAATTGTTCAGTTTTACCGCGTGCAGGTCGACAATTCCACACCGTTTTATTATGTTTACGGAGGCACCCAGGATAATAACAGCATGGGCGGACCTTCGCGAAGCACAGCGGGTGCAGGGGTGCTCACCGACGATTGGTTCAACACCAACGGCGGCGATGGATTCTGGTCACAGATCGACCCGGTTGATCCCAACATTGTATATGCCGAATCTCAATATGGCGGCATGGTCCGCTACGACCGTAAAAGCCAGGAGGCTGTCGACATCAGGCCCGAGCCAAGGAAAGGCGAAGATAGCTATAAATGGAACTGGAACACCCCGCTCATCATCAGCCCCCATTCACCCACCCGCCTGTATACCACGGCCAACAAAGTTTTTCGCAGCGATGACCGCGGAAATACGTGGCAGGTGATCAGCGATGACCTGACAGCAAAAATCGACCGCAACACATGGCCGGTAATGGGGAAATACTGGTCGGTCGATGCCGTGCAGAAAGACATCTCCACTTCGCTCTATGGAACCATAATTTCTTTTGATGAATCGCCCCTGAAGGAAAACCTCCTGTTTGCAGGGACCGATGATGGCCTGATCCAGGTTTCGGAAGATGCAAAAACATGGACTAAACTTGACAAGTTCCCCGGGATCCCGGAAAACACCTATGTAAGTGATATTTTCGCCTCGCGTTTTGATGAAAACGAGGTATTCGCCTCGTTTGACAACATCCTGCGCGACGATTTCAAACCTTACCTTCTTAAAAGTTCCGACAAGGGCAAAACCTGGAAATCCATTTCAGGGAACCTGCCCGAAAACGGGACCGTGCACACCATCCTCCAGGATGTTGTCAACGCCGACCTTCTTTTCGCAGGAACAGAATTCGGTGTTTATTTCACCATTGACGGCGGCAAAAACTGGATTCAGCTGAAAGCGGGTCTACCATCGGTGTGCGTAAAAGATATGACTATACAGAAGCGTGAAAACGACCTGGTGATTGCCACGTTTGGCCGGGGATTCTATATCCTGGATGATCTGACCCCGCTGCGAAACCTGAAAAAGGAGAATCTCGATCAAAACGGATATATTTTCCCGGTGAAGGATGCCCTCATGTACCTCCCGACCGACACCAAAGGCTCACAGGGATCAACGGTATTCGTGGCCAAGAACCCCGATTTCGGTGCCGTGTTCACGTATTTCATCAAGGAGGTTCCCAAGACTAAAAAAGACCTTCGGAAGGAAAAGGAAGCCGAATTGTTCAAAAAAGGGGAACGGATCCCGCAACCATCGGAAGCCGACCTGCGTGCTGAAAAACTGGCGATCGACCCTTTCCTCACCTTCACAGTAACCGACGCCAGTGGATCCCCGGTGCGAATCATACGAAAAAGCCCCTCCAAGGGAATCAACCGCATCAACTGGGACCTGAGGTACCAGTCAACCCGGATCGTGGAAACCGACAAGTTCGACCCGTTGGGTGATAATGGCAGCGGGGTACTGGCTATGCCCGGAAAATACAAGGTGAGCATGACCCTCACCGCTGATGGAGAGACCAGGCCGCTTGCCGGACCTGTTGAATTCAACGCCATCGTTCTGAACAATACCACCTTGCCTGCAACCGATCGCAGCGCCATGGTCAGTTTCCATCAGAAAATTGCCGAACTCACCCGTGTGATGCAGGGAACGGAAAATTATGCTGAAACCCTGAACAGACGTGTCTCAAGCATCCTCCAGGCATTGAACAGCACCCCTGCTGCAAGTCCTGAACTGATGAAGAAAACCCGTGAAGTGCAGCTTCAGCTTGATGAGATCCTCAATGTGAAATTCAACCGCAACATCGGAAGACCCAGCGAAGAGGAGAACCCGCCTGCACCGGTACCGCTGAACACCCGGCTTGGGAAACTCAGCTGGATCAGCTGGTCATCAACGGGCGACCCGTCGCAAATACAAAAAGATGCCTATGCAATCCTCGAAGCTGAATTTCCGCCCGTTTACGATCAAATCAAACACATTGGTGAAGTTGACATTCCCCAACTGGAAAAGGCGATGGAGATCCTGGGAGCCCCGGTAACACCGGGAAGATTGCCCGAATGGAAGAGATAAAATGTTTTTATCCGGATCAAATAAGGAAAAATTTGCATCTAATTGCAATTGTAAATGAAAAATCTGTATTTTTGCGTTTCAAAATTGAACCAATGATCCATCATGCTCATTCTGTTTTAAATGCCATTAGCGACACTATGTTGTGTTGTAGCTGTTGCATTTAAACCCGGGAGAGCTGTTTCTAATAGAATATTTATAGCAGGTATAAAGCTCCCCGGTCACGGGGAGCTTTTTTTATTTAAAAGCCCTCCAGCCAGAAGCGAAAGGGCTTTTTTCCTGCATTAAAAAAGAGTTATTCATTCAAATATAAACCGATCACATGAAAAAGTCTGACAAGGAAACCGGAAATAAAAGTGCCCATACGATTTTTGAAAGCAATGCAGCCTATTTAACACTTTCTCTGGACAGGGAGAGATTGGGCCGATGGGCCGACGAAATTTTCCAATGGCTTTTTTGTATCCATCCTCAATATGCCGATGAGGAAGTTTTTATTGAAAAAGAGCTGGACCTGAAGTCGGAATTGCTGCTGTTCTTAACACAGGTGCGATCTGCCGGTGAAAATACACCCAAACAGGTTGCCTCATTTTTCGACCGGCTTGCTGATATTCACTGTGTGCTGAAGAGTGACCTGGAAACCATGTACAATGCAGATCCCGCGGCTAAATCAATCCATGAAGTTCTGCTGGCCTATCCTGGTTTTTATGCCATTTCGATCTACCGGATCGCACATGAATTATGGACATACGAAGTTCCGGTAATTCCGCGGTTGTTGTCGGAGTACGCTCATTTTAAAACAGGCATCGACATCCACCCGGCTGCCATGATCGGGGCGCGGTTCCTGATCGACCACGGCACAGGCGTGGTTATTGGAGAGACCTGCAACATCGGAAATGATGTAAAAATATACCAGGGTGTCACTCTTGGGGCTTTAAGTGTAAACAGGGATCATGCAGAGACCAAAAGGCATCCGACCATCGGCGAAAGGGTTGTTATTTATGCCAATGCCACTATTTTAGGTGGAAATACCCTCATTGGAAACGACTCCGTAATCGGAGGGAATGTGTGGATCACACAGTCCATTCCTTCAAATTCCCTTGTTTTTCATAAAAGCGAGATCATCATCAAGAATAATTCGAATTTTCCTGAACCATTAAATTTCGTCATTTAACTAAAAACCAGAAACCATGAAAGCAAACAACATTTTAGAAACCATCGGGAACACCCCGCATGTCAGGATCAATAAACTTTTTGGTCAAACACATGAAGTATGGATTAAGGTGGAAAGAAGCAACCCCGGCAACAGCATCAAGGACAGGATTGCGCTGGCCATGATCGAAGATGCCGAGAAAAAAGGGTTGCTAACGGCAAACAGCATCATCATCGAGCCGACTTCGGGCAACACAGGTGTTGGCCTGGCCC
>CAIKNA010000303.1 GCA_903828645.1 uncultured Bacteroidales bacterium | reverse complement strand
TTCCTGTTATTTGACAAACTCGTGACATGGAATCCTTGTTAACTTGTTTTTTTAATTGGAGTGCAAATGTCGTAATATTTTTTCAATTAGCAAAGAAAAAGAGACTTTTCTTTTCTCATAACCCGGATTGCCGTGCCATGGCTGTTATTCACCATTATTGACGGCCTTTCTCAGCAGGTTTAAACTTTGCAATGCCGTTTTCCGGATATTTCTCTCCCTGTCGTCTCCCATGAGGTAATGAAAAGCATGGTTTCCCGCCGGAGTGGCAATGGCAATCCAGGTAGTTCCTACCGGTTTCTCAGGCGTGCCGCCATCCGGACCGGCTATTCCGCTGGTGGCAATTGCATATTCTGTGCCGAATCGCTTCCGGGCTCCCATTGCCATCTCTGTGACGACGGCTTCGCTGACAGCGCCATGATCCGCAAGGACTTTTTCACTGACGCCCAGTTCAGCGATCTTGATGTCGTTTGAATAGGCAATTAAACTTCCCTTGTAATAAGCCGAACTGCCTGGTATCCGTGTGATGAGGTGGGAAATATATCCGCCGGTGCAGCTTTCGGCAGTGCTCAGGGTACATTTTTTTTCTGCCAGTAATTTCCCGACGATCTGTTCAAGCGTCTCCTCTCCTTCACCGAAAATGTATTCCGGGATAAGATGGTAGAGTTTTTCAGTCTCTTTTTCGATCAATTTCTGCAAATGATCCTTATCCGGTCCCGATCCTGACAACCGGAGCCGCACGATGCCGGGCTGTGGCAGGTAGGCCAGGTGAAGGGGAGAAGGGAGATGTTTTTCCCATTCCTCGATCATGTCTGAAAGGAACGATTCCCCGATACCTTGTGTCAGGATGGTCCTGTGGACTGTTGGCAGCGGCCTGAATTTTTGGATCAGCCTCGGAATTACCTCTGTTCTCAGCAGGTTTTTCATTTCATACGGAACGCCGGGCAGCGAAATGATTACCCTGACGCCGCTCGCGGAGGCGGAGGTCCGTTCGAACCACATGCCCGGAGCTGTGCCATATTTGTTGAGCAGTGCAACTGATCCTTCAGGGATTTCTGCCTGCTTCCGGTTCAGCTCGGTCACCGGGAACCCACGCTCACCAAATATCCGGGCAACATTATCAAACGATGCCTGGTCAAATTTGAGTTTTGTATGGAAATGGTGACAAAGTGATTCCTTGGTAATATCATCTTTTGTTGGTCCCAGGCCTCCCGTAATCAGTACGATATCCGAGCGGGTTTCACCTTCGGAAAGCGCACGCAGGATCTCTTCCCGGTTATCTGCAAGGATCGTCACCCGCTGTACCGGGAAACCTGAACCATCCATCTCCATGGCCATCCAGGTGGCATTGGTGTTGATCACCTGGCCGATAAGTAATTCGTCTCCGATGTTAATGATCTCTGTTTTCATTGGCTTGATGTTGCATTTTAAGATATCTTTTTATTCAAGAGGCTGTCTTACAATGATACTATTTTTATAATAACCGCAGAGGCGCAGAGGTTGAGAAGGCTGTTATTCAATAACCTTTTTCTCTGCGTCTTTGCGCCTCTCCGGTAAAAAAACTTCTTTGTCTGTCCTAAACGAACTCACTCCCCTTGATTTTTACAAAAGTAGATAAAATCTATTGCCAGTCACCGGAATGAAGATAACGCGTGGATTAAATATATAGCTATATCTATATGAATTTCAGCAACGCATCGAAAATTTTCGTACTTTTGGGAAAAATATTATTTATGCCTTCTATTAAACCTACTGATCTTCTGATTAATCCGGATGGCTCTATCTATCATCTCAACCTTAAGCCCGAACAGCTTGCTGATTCTGTTATTGTTGTCGGCGACCCGGGCCGTGTTTCAGAGATCTCTCTTTTTTTTGATTCCATTGAATGTAAAGTTCAGAACCGCGAGTTTGTGACGCACACCGGGATCTATAAAGGTAAACGAATATCCGCTCTTTCAACAGGCATTGGTACCGACAACATTGATATCGTGATGAACGAACTGGATGCTTTGGTCAACGTTGATCTTACCACCAGGGAAATCAAAAAAGAGCACAAAACGCTGACCATTGTCAGGCTTGGTACATCCGGGGCAATCCAGGAAGATATCCCGGTGGACTCATTTGCCCTTTCACTTTATGGACTTGGCTTTGATAACCTGGTTCATTTCTATGAGGCAGACAAAGCAGGTCTCGACAAAGCAATGTCGGATGCTTTCATGAAACATACAAACTGGAACCCGGATCTTTCCACACCCTATTTTGTAAAGGGATCAGAAAAACTGATCAACCTCTTCAAGGCAGAAATGGTGACCGGTATTACTGCTACAGCCACAGGATTCTATGGTCCGCAAGGGAGGGTATTAAGACTGGGATTGCATGATCCGGATCTGAATAACAAAATCCAGAGTTTTCGTTATAATGGAGAACGAATCATCAACTTCGAAATGGAAACATCTGCGCTTTACAGCCTGGGTGCGATGCTTGGTCATGATATGGCAACCGTCTGCCTGCTGATTGCAAACAGGGCTACACTCGACTACAGCACCGATCATAAGCCGCATATTCGCAGGCTGGTGGAGCTTGTTCTCGAAAAAATGAGCGGTTTATAATCTTATCCCGGATCATCAACCACAAATGGATACCACAACCCACCGGCCTGAACTTACTGCTCTTGTTAATTTGCTGGATGAACCGGATGAGATGGCTTTCTCAAAGATCCGGGAAAAATTATTTTATTTTGGCAAGGATGCCTTGCCGTTGCTTGAACA
>CAIKNA010000302.1 GCA_903828645.1 uncultured Bacteroidales bacterium | reverse complement strand
GAATAGAAATCAGTATAGTCGCCGACCTGTACCGGCATCAGCATCTCGACATCCTTCACCGGGAAAAGGATTTCAGCTTGTTTTTCCGGTTGATCACGGAGGGTTGGATTGCCTTCACCGAAAATCCCGGTAAGGCGTTCACGCATTGCCCGCCAGGCGGGTTTGCCCAGCGCAATGAATGGATTCAGGCTGCTGTGGTTGAAGAGTTCCGGTTCAAATCCATCCAGGAATCCATGCCTGGCAAGGGCACGAAGATCAACTACAGTATCGCCGATCCTGGTGGCGCCCCTCGCATCACCGCCGGCAGTTCTAAAAATGCCAAACGGTAGATTCTGAATGGGAAAATCGCTCTCCTTTTTTACACCGATCCAGGACTTAAGCAACACATCAACTCTTTCTTTCATAATCAACCATTAAAATCCCATGAAAATCATCGTCCTTCAATCCCACTTTAAAATTCATTATTCGTATGAATCAACGATTGAATTTTTATACCCAAAGGGTTGATATTTTTATAGATTTAGAAATTGCGAAGCCTCATCAACCGCGAAGTCGTGGCATTAATATGTCATGCCTTCGGCATTCATGGTTATCATTGACATTAATTCGCTATAATCATATCATGCCTCCGGCATTTAATTTACCAAGTTTCAACCTTCATTCAAATATTCAACATTCAATATTCGATTTTTGACATTCGTTATTCGATATTCGTTATTCAATATTCGATATTCTACAGGGTCCCTCTCCGTCCCTGCTCCAGTTCGATCGATTCAAACAGCGCTTTGAAATTGCCTTTTCCGAATGACCTGGCCCCCTTGCGCTGGATGATTTCATAAAAAACAGTGGGACGGTCCTCGACAGGTTTGGTGAATATCTGCAACAGGTAGCCATCTTCATCACGGTCGACCAGGATGCCCAGTTCACGCAGCGGTTCGATGGTTTCGTCGATGTTGCCTACCCGCTGGATCAGGGCATCGTAGTAAGCGTCGGGGACCCGGAGGAATTCAACCCCCCGGCTTTTCAAAGCTGAAACTGTCTCAAGAATATTGTTGGTGGCCATGGCAACATGTTGCACACCGCCGCCCTGGTAAAAATCGATATACTCTTCGATCTGTGATTTTTTCTTGCCGTGGGCAGGCTCATTGAGCGGGAATTTGATGTAAAGATTGCTGCTTGCCATCACCTTGCTCATCAGGGCCGTGAATTCCGTTGAAATGTCGGTGTCGTCGAAAGAGATCAGCTGGTTGAACCCCATCACATCGTGGTAGAACTGTGCCCAGGTATTCATCTCTCCCCATCCCACGTTGCCGACCATGTGGTCGACATAGTGCAACCCCACGGTGGAAGGGCGATACAGAGGTTCCCACTTCACGAACCCGGGCAGGAAAACACCCGTGTAATTTTTTCGTTCCACAAATACATGAACGGTCTCTCCATAGGTATGGATTCCGGAAAGCACCACCTCCCCGAATGCATCCTTCTCAACTTTTGGCTGAAGCCAGGCTTTGGCACCTCGGCTGGTGGTCTCTTCAAATGATTTGCGGGCATCATCCACCCACAAGGCGACAACTTTGACCCCGTCGCCATGAAGCCTGCAATGATCGGAGATGGGGGAATCAGGAACCAGCGCAGTCGTCAGAACAAAGGTAATCTTATCCTGGCGGATCACATAGGAGGTGCGGTCTTTCAACCCTGTTTCCAAACCCGCATAGGCTAGCGGCTGAAACCCGAAGGCAGTTTGATAATAGTGCGCCGCCTGTTTGGCATTGCCCACATAAAACTCAACATAATCGGTTCCATTGATGGGAAGAAAATCTGAAGAAGTGCTCATAATGTTAATTTGAAAAATAAAAAAACAAAAAGAAATTTACCCAAGCTATCAATGAATCAATTTGCTTCCATTGCTTCCATTGCTTCCATTGCTTTCATTGTTTGCATTGTTTGCATTGTTTGCATTGCTTTCATTCCAGCCACGACCTGAAGTATTCCGGATCCTCGATCTGAAAGGCCTGCTCAGTAATTTTAAGCGGGCGGAAAGTGTCGACCATCAGGGCCAGTTCTTTCGTCTCCCGGGCTCCGATGCTGCGTTCCACCGCTCCCGGATGCGGGCCGTGTACGATGCCTGTCGGGTGCAGGGTGATGTTCCCCTGTTTGATATTGTTGCGGCTCATGAAATCGCCATCCACATAATAGAGCACTTCGTCGGAATCAACATTGCTGTGGTTATATGGGGCGGGGATGGAATCGGGATGGTAATCGTAAAGACGTGGCACAAAGGCACAAATAACAAATGCCGGTGTTTCGAAGGTTTGATGGACAGGAGGCGGCTGATGCAACCGGCCGGTAATTGGTTCAAAGTCGTGAACAGAGAAGGCGTAGGGATAATGACATCCATCCCAGCCTATGAGATCGAAGGGATGGGTGGCATAATGATAAGGCCAGATAGTATCCTCCCGTTTGATCTTTACCAGGAAATCCCCTTTTTCATCGTGGGTTTCCAGCATCTGCGGTTTGCGGATATCCCGTTCGCAGAAGGGGGCATGTTCAAGCAACTGGCCTTCCCTGTTGAGATACCGTTTCGGGAAACGCAACGGGGCAAAGGATTCGACAATGAAGAGCCGGTTATCCGGCGTATTGAAATCCATTTGATAAATAACCCCGCGCGGAATGACAAGGTGGTCGCCGTAGCTGAATGGAAGGTTGCCGTACATGGTCCTCAGGGTTCCTTCGCCCCGGTGGATGAAGATCATCTCATCGGCCCCGGAATTCTTAAACCAGTAAGTTGTCATCGGTTTGCGCGGTGCGGCCAGGCTGATATGGCAATCGTTGTTGACAAGTACCGCGATGCGGCTCTCGAGGTAATCATCGGCCGGTGGGACCTCAAAGCCCCGGAACAGCCGGTGTTGCATGTTCTTCGGATCGGCAATTTCCGGGGCGACAGAATACGCTTTATCAATCTTCGCAACCATGGTGGGCGGATGACAATGATAAACCAGGGAATAGGTGTCGGAAAACCCCTCCGTTGAAACCAGTTGTTCGGCATAGAGTCCCCCGTCGGGCTTGCGGAATGCAACATGCCGTTTGCGGGGAATCTGGCCGAGAGAAAAATAATGGGGCATTATTGCTGTATTTAGATTACTCGTAATTGGCTGATCAGAAAGAGTTCAATATTCATTATTCGTTGTTCAATATTCGATATTCATCAACATCACACCTCAATCTCCGGCACATCACCCTCAACAATAAGCCTCCCTTCGGTAGCATTGATGATCTCCTGGACGGAGACGCCGGGGGCACGCTCCAACAGCTTAAAACCCTCTGGTGTTACATCGATCACGGCAAGGTCGGAGACGATGCGTTTGACGACTCCGACACCCGTCAGCGGCAGGGTGCATCTTTTCAGCAGTTTCGACTCTCCCTGCGGGTTGGTATGCATCATGGCCACGATGATGTTTTTGGCCGATGCAACCAGGTCCATGGCGCCTCCCATGCCCTTTACGAGTTTCCCGGGAATTTTCCAGGATGCAATGTCGCCGGTATCAGAAACTTCAAATGCCCCAAGCACTGTGAGGTCGATATGCCCGCCCCGGATCATGGCAAAACTCGCCGATGAATCGAAAAAAGCAGCTCCTGGCAGGGCCGTGATGGTCTGTTTCCCAGCATTGATCAGGTCGGGATCGACATCGTGTTTTGCCGGGAATGGCCCGATGCCCAGCAATCCGTTTTCAGACTGGAGTACAATCTGCATCCCGGCAGGAATATAGTTGGCCACCAGTGTCGGGATCCCGATGCCCAGGTTTACATAATAGCCATCGTGCAGTTCACGTGCGATTCTTTTTGCGATTGCATTTTTATCGAGAGACATGGAGGGGGTGCGATTTGCGATTTAGGATTTACGATTTACGATTGACAAGTGACATGGGACTAATCCTGGCGGGTTGTGGCGAATTCTATTCTTTTTTCATAATTGCTCCCCTGGAAGATTCGTTGCACGAAAACCCCGGGGGTGTGAATGTGGTTAGGATCAAGTGTGCCGGCCGGGACAAGTTCTTCCACTTCGGCGATGGTGATTTTGCCGGCAGTTGCCATTACCTGGTTGAAGTTGTTGGCGGTAAATTTGTATACCAGGTTGCCGTGGGTATCGCCTTTCCATGCTTTAACGATTGCAAAGTCGGCTTTAAGCCACTGTTCCTCGAGATACATTTTGCCATCGAACTCCCTCACAGGCTTTCCCTGCGCCACTTCGGTTCCATAACCGGCAGGGACGAAAAAAGCCGGGATTCCAGCTCCGCCAGATCTGATGCGCTCGGCAAGCGTTCCCTGGGGGACCAGGTCGACTTCCAGTTCCCCGCTGAGCAGCTGCCGTTCAAATTCCTTGTTTTCTCCGACATAGGAGGAGATCATCTTCCTGATCTGGTGCCGGCGAAGAAGCATGCCTAAACCGAACCCATCCACCCCTGCGTTGTTTGAAATACAGGTCAGGCCGGTTACATCACCTGCAGCCAGGGCCGCAATGCAGTTTTCAGGAATCCCGCACAAACCGAACCCTCCCAGCATAAGGGTCATGTTGCTCTCAATTCCTTTGATCGCCTCCAGGGCGTTGTTGACTACTTTGTTCATTGTTAATAGAATCTCATGCAAATTTATACTAATTCTAAATAAAATGCCTACTTTTGCAAAAAAATTTATAACCATTTAACTTATTTTGAACATGCAGAAATTATTCAGTCCTTATACCCTTGGGAAAATCGAATTGGCAAACAGGATCGTCATGGCTCCCATGACCCGTTGCAGGGCGATCGGCAACGTTCCGAACGAACTTATTGCCACCTATTACGAGCAACGTGCCAGCGCAGGTTTGATCATAACCGAAGGAACTTCTCCTGCCCCGAATGGGTTGGGATATGCAAGGATTCCAGGTATTTTCAGCGAGGCACAGGTTGCCGGCTGGAAAAAAACAACGGATGCCGTACATGGAAAAGGTGGAAAAATATTTATTCAGTTCATGCATTCCGGAAGAATGGGTCATCCGCATAACCTTCCTCAGGGTGCTGAAATAATTGCCCCTTCCGCTCTTGCAGCTTCGGGCCAGATGTATACCGACTCGCAGGGCATGCAGGACTTACCGGTTCCACGGGCCATGACAGCCGAAGATATCCTGACTACAAAAAAGGATTTCATGAAATCCGCCATCAACGCAATTTCAGCAGGTTTCGACGGGGTTGAGCTTCATGGTGCAAATGGATACCTCCTTGAGGAGTTTCTTTCGCCGGTAAGCAACCAGCGTACTGATGAATATGGCGGAAGCATAGAGAACCGCTGCCGTTTTGTTCTGGAAGTGGTTGAATCTGTCGGACAGGCCATCGGTATGGATAAAGTGGCGATCCGACTCTCGCCATACGGGGTCAACGGAGGCATGACTCCCTATCCTGAAATCAATGACACCTATTCGTACCTCGCTACGCAACTAGACAGGCTTGGCATACTCTACATCCACCTGGTTGACCACAGCGCGATGGGCGCTCCCGAAGTTCCCCTGGCCATCAAGCAAACCATCCGTGAGAAATTACGAAACACGCTCATCCTTGCTGGCGGTTATTCCAGGGAAACAGCTGAACGCGATCTGCAAAGCGGCCTGGCCGACCTGATCGCTTTCGGAAGGCCCTTTATCAACAACCCCGACCTGGTCGAACGCATGATGAATGACTGGCCATTAAACGACGCCCTTGATTTCGACACCTTTTATTCGGCCGATGAAAAGGGTTATACCGACTACCTCCCTTACGAGACAAAATAATGTCATGTTAAATAATGTTAAAACACTTGACATCGGGTTCTTTTGAGGTATCTTTGTATAAGTAATTTAAAACTGACTAAAACCGAAAAAAGAAAAAAGATCATTCTAGTTTATGGCGTGTTTCGCTCATACCGAAACATGTATTAAAAGCCAAAGGCTGATTCGGAATCTCATGATTGCCGGATGACTATAATCGCAAAAGCGAGACCGCTCCAGATACGGAGCGGTTTTTATTTGCCCGATGGCGGAGCTGCCATGAGATATCCACCTGCGTCGCCACCTTCAGGACCCAGCTCAATGATGTGATCCGCCTGGGCAATGATCATCGGGTCATGTTCAATGATGAGCAGGGTGTTTCCCTGGCCGGCAAGCTGATGAAACAGGACGAGCAGGTATTCAATATCCCGGAAATGCAGCCCGGTCGATGGTTCTTCAAACAGGTAGAGTGTTTCTCCCTTTGCAGGCTTCATGAGTTCGGCGGCCAGCGCAAGCCTCTGTGATTCGCCTCCCGAGAGGCTGTCGAGCGCCTGGCCAAGCTGAAGATATCCCAACCCCACCTTTTCAAGTATGAGCAGTTGCAGAGAAAGATTTTTCTGTCCGGTAAAAAAGAGGCAGGCTTCCTCAACAGTCATCTCCAGGATATCAGCAATGTTTAGCCCCCCGTATAGACAACCCAGGATTTCAGGGCGGTAACGCCTCCCCTGGCATTGTTCACACTCCATCTGTACGTCCGGGAGAAAGTCCATCGAGATGCGAATCTGTCCGGTTCCTTCGCAGGCGGGGCAATGGCCCTCCTTATTCAGGTAGGAAAAGTAGTTTTTACCATAACCTGCATTCCGTGATTCAGGGACAGATGCGAACAAATCGCGGACACGGTCAAATATACCGGTGAAAGTGGCAGGAGTGGCAAGGGAGGAGTTGAACCCGGTTCGCTGGTGAACGCTTACAACACGCTGAAAACGTTCAAATCCCTCCACGGATGTGCAGCCCGACGCTCTTTTATTTTCCCATGAGGCCAGGATTACATCGAACATCAGGGTCGATTTGCCGCTTCCCGAAACACCGGTGATGGCGACAATGCCCCCGGAGGGTATTTCCAGATCGAAACCCTTCAGGTTATGCGCGAAAGCATTCCGGATGATCAATCCCGGCTTTAAATTGACTTGACGGTGCCCGGATGGTAAGCCGTTGCTTTTGCCAGGACCCGGATGTGGAGAGTTGTAATGGCCTGAAAGGTAAGGCCCTGTTACCGAACCGGGATTGCTGATAACCTGTTGCGGTGTTCCTTCGGCAACCACCCTTCCACCGTTTTTCCCGGCACCGGGACCAATATCGATGATATGGTCAGCCTGGAGAATGACCTCGCGGTCATGCTCAACGATCAGCACAGTATTGCCTCGTTCCCTGAGGGACCGGATCAACTTCATCAGGTTGCCAATATCTTTCGGATGAAGCCCGATGGTAGGTTCATCTAGGATGTAAGTAATGCCGGTAAGTCCCGACCCAAGCTGCCCGGCCAGCCTGATGCGTTGTGTCTCCCCGCCCGACAAGGTGGAGGATATGCGGTCGATTGAGAGGTATGACAGGCCAAGCCCGGATAAAAATTCAAGTTTTCGCAGAATTTCACCGATCAGCGGAGTGGCTGCCTCTTTTTCCCCCGGGTTGGATAACATGGACAGGAGAGAGGTGAAAAACAGGATTGATTCAGAGACTGAAAGGAGTGAAACCCCGGCAATATTTTTTCCCCGCACAGTATAGACAAGGGCTTCATTTCTCAGCCTGGCGCCTTTGCATGCCTGGCAGGATGCGGTTTTCATGAGCGCCATCATGGTTTCGCCGCGATGATCAGCATGTTTGCGATTGTACTCTTCGTTTACCAGGCTTAAGAACCCCTTCCAGGGGCCGCTAAAATGATGTTCCCCGCTACGGCCATCCCGCAGGAACTGCCAGTTGACTTCGTACACCTCCTCCCCGGTACCCTCCAGCGCCAAACGTTTGCCTTCCTCCGTGATTTCATTCCATGGTTGCCGAAAATCAATGTCATAACTGCGGGCTACTGCTCCCAGGGTTGCAATATATTGCCCAAACGGATCCCCGTAAAATTTACCGGTTTTCGTCCCGTCCATCGCACCTGCCACAATGGATTTCCCCGGATCGGTAATTAATTTTTCCGGGTCGCAGACTGTCCGGGAGCCCAACCCGTCGCAAACAGGACACGCCCCATGCTGGTGATTGAAGGAGAAGAGGCTGGAGGCGGGAGGGGCGTGACGCGTGACGCGTGACAGGTCAGGGCTTTCAGGGGGAATTTCGCTCGTTTCCTCCATTCTTCCGATGCGCGAAAATAACAACCTGTAGTGGTCATATATTCCGGTCATGGTGCCGATGGTGGAGCGTGGATTCCGGCTTGTGCCACCCTGGTCGACGGCAAAAGTGGGGGTAAGTCCTGAAATTTCTTCAAAATCTGCCCGGACTTTTACCCCAAGGCGCGAGCGGACATAAGGTGAAAAACTCTCCAGGAACCGGTTCTGCCCCTCCGCGAAAACCGTGTCAAATGCCAGCGACGACTTACCGCTACCCGAAACTCCCGTGATGACGGTAATCTTGTCATGCGGTATCGCGACGTCGATATTTTTCAGGTTATGCGTGGAAACACCTTTGCAGAGAATTGAATATCGAATATTGAATAAAGAATGTTGAATATCGAAGGAATTGCCTGGCGGTATTACCCTCTCTTTTTTCTTATTTTCTCCAGAAAAAAACTTCGAACTTCGAACTTCGTTGTTCAATTTTCGATATTCTTTTATGGCTTGTGCCGTGAGTGAACCCTCACAACGAATCATCTCCTCCGGCGATCCGGAAAAAAGCAGACATCCTCCCTCGCGGCCGCTGCCAGGTCCCAGGTCGATTATATGATCGGCAGCAGCGATGAGCCCAGGGTGATATTCGATGAGTATCACGGTATGTCCCTGTGAAATCAGACGGTCAATGGCAAGAAGGAGCACGCCCGTGTCGGCCTGGTGCAAACCGGTGGTGGGCTCATCCATGATATAAAGGGTGTGTTCCGATTGCGGTTTGGCCAGTTCCGTTGCCAGTTTGATGCGCTGGGCCTCCCCGCCGCTCAGGGTCGACGACCGTTGCCCGAGCGTGAGGTATCCAAGTCCTAGTCCATCAAGCGTTTCAAGGAACCGCATAATTCTGGACTCGCCTGCAAAAAACACCAGCGCTTCCGAAACGGTCATCTCCAGGATTTCAGAAATATTTTTCCCCCGGCCGAAAGGAACCGGTCCCGGGCAGAAGACTTGCAGCGTATCCGCATCAAACCTGCGGCCCTCACACGACTCGCACAATATTTCCACATTCCCCATGAAATGCATCCCGATCTGCCGGTATCCTGCTCCCTCGCAGGCTTCGCAGCGCCCGCCACGGGTGTTGAATGAAAACCGGCTTTTATCATATCCCCGGAGGAGCGACTCAGGCTGTCGCGCAAACAAATCGCGGATGGGGTCAAACAAACCGGTATAGGTGGCGGGGTTGCTCCGTGGTGTTCTCCCGATGGGTGTCTGGTCGATCTGGATGAGTTTCCCTAGAGCTTCCCATCCCCTGATCTCCCTGAATTCCCCAACCTGGTCATTGGTGTGGTTCAATTTGTTTTTTAAAAAAGAGCCCAGGATGTGACTGGTCAGCGTTGACTTTCCCGCACCAGACACTCCTGTCACCACATTCAGCGCCCGGAGCCTGAAGTCAACGTTGATATCCCTGAGGTTGCGGGCCGAAGCTCCTTCAATGGTTATGAACCCGGAACCGATCCTTCGAGTTACAGGAACAGGAATCCTTTCAAGACCAAAAAGAAATGAAAGTGTCCGGCTCCTGCGGATCGCTGCCTCCGGCAATTCACCCGCCTGCTTCAGGGTACCGTTGAACAATACTTCGCCCCCGTGAATTCCGGGTCCCGGGCCAATGTCGATCAGCCAGTCGGCTTGACGGATGAATTCCTCTTCATGTTCCACCACGATCACGGTGTTGCCTTTGTCACGCAGCTCTTTCAGAATGCCGATAAGTTGCCCGACATCGTGCGGATGAAGCCCGATCGAAGGTTCATCAAAGATGCAGATCATCCCGCTCAGTCCAATCCCGGCCTGGGTGGCAAGACGCAGACGCTGGGATTCGCCTCCCGAAAGGGTCGTGGAGTCACGGTCGGCTGAAAGATAGGTCAACCCCAGTCTTTTCAGCAGATCGATTTGTTTTGATACCTGCCGGATTATTGGTTCGGCGACAGGCAGTTCCTCTTTTTCGAAAATGAATCCGCTGAGCACCTCCTGCAGGTCGTTCAGTTGCAGGGCTGCAAGTCCGGCGATATCGTACCCCCCGATGTTAACTGAAAGTGCCTTCTCATTCAGCCTTCGTCCGTTGCAGGCTTTGCATTTCCCACTCCGGACGAACCTCAGGATGTTCCTGTTGCGGTCGCGTTGCAGGATGGTCTCCATCACCGGGAGGATTCCTTTGTAATAGCCCATTTCGCGGGGCTTTGCCGTGATCCCGCTCCACTTCATCCGCGACTCCAGCGGGTGTTTTCCATAAGGGATCTCTATCTTGTCACTGCCATAAAGGACAATGCGTTTTTGTTCAGGAGTCAACTCTTTCCACGGGATATCTATGTTAAATCCTTCCGACCGGCATACCTGGTCAAGCACATCCAGGGTCACCTGTGAATAGATAATATAGCCATTGGGCGCGGTGATCACGAGAGCTCCTTCACGCAGGGTCAGGGTGTTATCCGAGATCAGCAGTTCCGGGTCGAGAAAGTCTTCCACCCCGAGCCCTTTGCATACTGGACATGCCCCTTCGGGGGAGTTGAATGAAAACAGACTGCGGTTGACAGCAAAAGGACGACCCGGATCAGGAAGGTTCCCGGTGCGGGCGAATAGGAGCCGGAGTGCATCATAGATCCCGGTGATGGTTCCAACGGTTGAACGGGGATTTGAGACCACCGACTTCTGATCGAGGGCGATGGCCGGTGACAACCCCTCCACCTTTTCAACATCCGGTGTTTTTAACTTGCCCATAAACTGGCGGGCGAACGAGGAAAACGAACCGAGATAACGGCTTTCAGCCTCCCGGTACAGCATATCAAAGATGAGCGAGGATTTCCCCGAACCCGATACCCCGGTGACCACGATCAGCTTGTTTTTAGGAAATTCCAGGCTCACCGAACGCAGGTTGTGTTCGGAGGCATGGACGATTTGGATGGATTCCCAGGGATTCATTTTGAAAATATGGTTGCAAAAGTAGGGGGTTTGAGAATATTACCGGTCAAATTCTTGACTTGACCGGTAAAATCGAGTAAATTTGAATGAAAAATTTACCGGATATTTCATAAACTGCCTGCTGCATGAGAAAGAAAAAATGGCCCGTGATCTTCGGGAGCGTCGTCGCTGCCCTGATCCTCATAGTTACGTGCATGATTCTGTATATCGTTTGGTTCCTGCCGAACATCCCGATTAAAGAGATCAGGGTGGAGTCCACACCAGTCAGGATTGAACGGGGAAAATATCTTGCCAACCATGTGATGGTGTGCATGGATTGCCATTCGACCCGCGACTGGAGCAGGTTTTCAGGGCCCATGGTGGAGGGGACGGTTGGAAAGGGAGGAGAGGTTTTCGACCAGAAAATGGGATTCCCGGGGAGTTTCCGTTCGCCGAACATCACCCCTTTTCACCTGAAGGATTGGACCGATGCCGAGATTTACCGTGCCATTGTCAGCGGTGTGAGCAAAGACGGGCACGCCATGTTCCCCATCATGCTCTACCCGGAATACGGAACACTAGACACGGAGGATATTTTCAGCATCATCGCCTATATCCGTACCATCCCGTCCATCGATAATACACCATCCCGTTCCGATCCCACATTTCCCATGAATGTCATCCTGCACCTGATGCCGGCAAAAGCCAGGCCCCAGGCAAGACCACCTGTATCGGATACAGTGGCATATGGTGCATATCTCGTAAGGGCGGGAGGGTGTGTTGAATGCCATACCCCTGCCAAACATGGCCAGATCATTAAATCGCTTGCCTTCAGCGGGGGACGCGAGTTCCAGATGCCGGACGGCACGCTGCTGGTATCCCCCAATATCACACCGGATGAGGAGACAGGCATCGGCAAATGGACCCGGGAAGCTTTTATCTTACGATTTAAGAGCTATGCTCTCTCCACATTCAAACCGGCTGTTTTGCAGAAAGGCGAAATGCAGTCGATCATGCCATGGACCATGTACGCAGGCATGGAGACCGGCGATCTGGCTGCCATTTATCAATATCTGCACAGCCTGACGCCGGTGAAGAATAAAGTTTTGAAGACGAGAAAGGCCAGTTAATTTACGATTTACGATTTACGATTTACGATTTACGATTTAGGGAAATCACTGGCAGGTTCCAATGGTTTGGTTTGATTTTGAGTGATTTCTTTGTTTTCTCAATGAAAAATTGACCAAAACAGGATAAGTTGAACTCTTTAAATCGAAAATCGAAAATCGTATATCGTAAATTACAATACCTTTGCATCCTGGTCGGAATTAAATTAACACGTTGGGGGTATTAGCTCAGTTGGCCAGAGCGCTGCGTTCGCAATGCAGAGGTCACCGGTTCGACTCCGGTATACTCCACTCCCAATCATAAATAAACAGAAGCACTCCTTCTGTTTATTCACTGAAATCAGGCGATTCCCAAGGCTTTCCTGAAAAAATAAAATGTCACATTTACCCGGTTTTCGGGCAAATTTTGTACATTTGCGTCACAAAACCGACACATTATTTTTATGGCAACTTACCAGATATTTCTCCGCACTGAGGCACTCCGTAAAAACGGGAGCACCCCTATTTATCTCCGTGTACGATTTGGAAACAAAAAAAAGGACTTCTCCCTTGGAGTTTCAGTTTCCGAGCCGGAAAAGTACTGGGATCCTGTAACCAACCAGATGAAAAAATGTAAAGATCAAAAAGTTACAGAGATAAACCAGGTCGTTTCTGCTGCAGACAAACTTGCTCGAGACATAATTTATAAACATACCTGGGGTGACAAAATGGATGATCCCTTTTCTATTGAGGATTTTGAACGTGAATTCAGAAAGAGTATTGACATATCAGAATCCTTCTATGCCTTTGCCACGAATGAGATTGAGATATTGAAGAAGAAGAATGCCGCAAAAGATACCATCCGGGGATATACTTCATATATCAGTAAATTAAAGGCCTTCAAGCCAACCTTATCATTTAATGAGATTACACGGGAT
>CAIKNA010000301.1 GCA_903828645.1 uncultured Bacteroidales bacterium | reverse complement strand
CGGGAGATGAACAAGGCCGAACTGGAGATCAGCGAAGGGAGTCTGACGGCGAGCTTTGACGGCTCCCCTCCCTATAAATTAAAGTTCGCCACCGACAGCACCTGGCTTTTTGCGGATATCCCCGGATTGTCAATATCGGTAGAGCGGGTTGCCGGCAGGATAACGGGAATTACCTTGATCCAACCGGACAGGACAAGCATTTATGCGAGGACGCAGGAACAAACCAATTCGAATCTGCCGAAGTCAGCCATCTCCGAAGACAATGCAAGGGTTGAAAAGCCTGTCAACTGGCCCTCCTTCAGGGGTGCCGGGGCAACGGGAACGGCTGACGGGCAGCACCCTCCGCTTACATGGAACATGTCAAACGGTAAAAACCTGGTCTGGAAAACTTATATACCCGGTCTTGCCCATGCTTCACCCGTGGTGTGGGGGAAAAGTGTTTTCCTCATCACCGCCCGGAGCAGCGATACGGCCTCCGAATATCGTGTAGGGTTGTTCGGCGACGTGGAGCCGGCCAGTGACAGCTCTTCCCATCTCTGGGAGATCTATTGCCTCGACAAACTTACCGGCGAAATCCGGTGGGAGAAGAAGGCCTACGAAGGGGTTCCGCGGGTAAAACGGCATGTGAAGGGCTCCCAGGCCAATGCCACCCCGGTAACCAACGGCGAATACGTAGTGGCCATTTTCGGATCGGAAGGCATGGTTTGTTACGATTTCAACGGGAATGAACAATGGCGGAAAGACCTCGGAATCCTCGACGCAGGGTGGTTTTTCAATGAAGACACCCAGTGGGGTCCTGCCAGTTCACCGATAATCTATGGGAATACGGTCATTGTTCAGTGCGACCGTTCCAAAGATTCGTATATCGCCGCCTTTGACCTGAAAACCGGGCAGGAGGTGTGGAAGAGACAGAGGGACGAGATCTCCTCCTGGGGCACTCCTGCCGTATTCCGGGGGAAACTGCGGGATGAACTGGTGACGAATGCATCCCGTTTTATCCGTGCTTACAACCCTGCAACCGGAGAAGAATTTTGGCGGTTATCACCAAATTCAGAGATTACGGTCGGAACACCCGTGTACAACGACAGCCTGATTTTTGTCACGGCCGGTTATCCGCCGGTCTTTCCGGTTTATGCGATCAAACCGGGCGGTAAAGGCAATATCTCCATTCCCGACAGCATAAATGCAGGCGGGTTCATCCAATGGCGTAAAAAACGGGGTGGCACATACATGCCCACACCGGTCGCCTACCAGGGGTATCTTTACACCCTGGCAAACCAGGGGCTGATCATCTGTTACGACGCAGCTTCAGGTGAGATTCGTTACAAGGAAACCATCCGGGGAGGGGGTGCATTCACCGCTTCGCCTGTTGCGGCAGATGGAAAAATATATTGCACCAGTGAGGAAAACGGGGTTTTTGTCATCCGTGCAGGGGCTGATTACGAGCTGATCACGACCAATCCGATGGGTGAAATATGCATGGCAACCCCTGCCATCACCGATGGCTTGATCTTTATCCGGGGGCAGCATCACCTTTTTTGCATCGGGATAAAGAAGTAACACTCTGCTTTCATACCTGTGCTGCCCGCCTCCATCACTGGTCATATTTCACATGTTGCATTGCCGTGAGGAAAATCCGCAGAATTGGGAACCGTTACGACCGCTTATGCGTTTTTGCCCGCCGGATAATAATTCCTTGCTGACCGTTTGCTCATTCGGTCAATATAGTGTATATTTAGCATGGCAATTTTGTACCTGTGAAAAAGTACAATGCGATCATCATTGACGACGAACGAAATGTCAGGGAAGCACTCGAACATCTTCTCCTGCAGCATTGCCCCCTGATCTGTGTATGCGGAGTGGCTGCGTCAGGCGAAGAGGGACGGGAACTGCTGATAAATCACCAGGTTGATTTTATCTTTCTCGACATCAGGATGCCCCGTGAAGATGGGTTTACCTTTCTGCGATCAATTGAAGGGGAGAATTACGGTGTGATATTTACAACCGCTTACGAGGAATATGCCCTCAACGCACTTAAAGCCAACGCGATCGACTACCTGCTCAAACCCATCAGCCACCTTGAATTGACAGAAGCCGTGAACAAGGCCATTCATTACCACGAACTCCGGCACACGAAGTCGGAGATCCTCTCCATCTACCGCGAATCATTGAACAACCTGCCTGATCATATCCACCAGGAGTTGCCGAAAATTGAAAAAATCACGGTTCCGGAGCAATTTGGGTTCAGGATGGTGAAACTTGCCGATATCATGTACCTGCAGGCCGACAGCAATTATACCATCCTGCACCTGTCGGGTCTGAACAAGATCGTGGCCACCCGCACCCTGTGCGATTTTGAAAAGCTGCTGGATCCTCCGGCATTTTTCAGGATTCACAAATCAACGATCATCAACATGAACTTCCTTCGGGCCTATTCAAGTTATGAAGGGAATTTTGCCGAATTGATCGACGGCACGCAGTTAAGCATCTCAAGACGAAAACTGAACGAATTCAGGGAAGCAATTAAACACTTTTCAAAATCGCTGGATTAAAGTGAGAAACACTTATATCCCGTTGACATGTGTTCTGTTATGGGCCGGTTTATCGCTACCTGCGCAGAACCCCTATATCCACCACTACACCACCCAGGAGGGCCTCCCCTCCAACATGGTCTATTACATTTACCAGGACAGCAGGAAATTCATCTGGTTTGCAACCGATGCCGGTGTTTCGCGCTACGATGGAACCACCTTCACGAACTACCGGAAAAAAGACGGGCTTGCCAGTAACGAGGTTATCCGCATCAGGGAAGATTCTTTTGGCCGGATCTGGTTTTTTCATTTCAATGGTGCCCTCAGCTTTAATTTCCGGAATAAATTTTACAGTGAATCCAACACCCGGTTTCTGAAATCCCTGGAAGGCAAAGAGTTCTATTTTGATTTTTTCGAGGATACCGATTCAACCCTTTATTTTTATAACAGTTTTTGTGAAATCATCGCCCTCGGCAAACGGGGTGCTGTCCGCCGGTATGATCTACAGGAAAATCTGTTCCGGCAATTGTCAGGTTGTTTTGGATTTCCGCAGAGAGTTGAATTGCGTAAGATCACGAAATCGAAGTCGGGGGAATTGTTGTTCTGGACCTATTGCGGTCTTTTAAAACAAAAAACTTTTTCTGACCCGCCTGTGCTGGTGTCCCAGAAATCCCGGATCAACAAGGTCTTCCAAGGGGAAAAAAATTCGCTGATCATCGATGTCTACACCGGGAAACTTTACAGGTTCATTGACGAACAACTGATAGATTCCGTTGCACTTCCGTTGTATACCAAGAGTTTTTTAAAATCAGTCCTTGAGGATAAGGGGGATCTGTTGTGGGTCGCAGATTATTTTCATGGGGTATACTGTCTCAGGAGGGACACCATCATTCAACGTTTCAACATACCAAAGCCGCAGTCGGTACTGCGCGATCACGAGAACAACATCTGGGTGGGTTCAACGAACGACGGGGCTTTTAAAATCAGTCCTTACCTCCTCTCCCACCTCCATTATCCCGACACCCTGTTCCTTCACAGAGGGATTACCGGCATGAGTCCCGACGGATCGGGCGGGGTATGGCTTACCAGCGGAATGAAGGTTGATTTACTTAAAAACAAGATTTTATACAGCCTGGATTTTGGGAACAGCAGGAATTACATTAACCTTATAGCCCCCATGAAAAACGGTTCCCTGGTGATCGGCGAAAGGGGGGCATTCTTTTATACCCTGGAGGATGTCAGGCTGGACCGGTCTGCAAAAAAAGTGAGATACGGGAGGGCGGAGAGGATCATCAGCGGGTTAAAAACCATTGCTGTCAATCCTGATGGCCGGCAAATCAGCGCATTTGAAGTATCCATGCTCTATTTGTCGGACCAGGACCATTTGTTCCGTAAAAAAACAGACATCAATCTTGGCCAGCGGATCTATTCCATCTTTTATGATGCAAACGACAGCCTGGTTCTTAATGGCCGCAAGATGTTTGTATGCCGTGAGAACCGCCTGGTGCCAAACCGGAAATTATCCCTGTTCGATAACAGGATCATTACGAATCACCTGAACATTGACAAAACAACCGAACTCTTCAACATCGAAGGCGACAGCATTTATCTCTTTCACGGGAACAGATTCTACAACCTGTCCGACGAAATTGGCGCCCAGATCGACCTGCCGGTTAGAAACATCACTTACGATAAACCCGTACTCTACCTGGCCACCTCCAGGAATGTTTATACATGCGATCATCCCTTAAATGCAATTTCACAGGGTAAGACCGAACTCCGGCTGCTCGACATCAACTTCAGGAACATCCACGATATCCTCGTAAACAACGATTCACTCTATATTGCATCCGACGACGGGCTGACAATCATCCCGGAGGCATCGATCGGGAAAGTAACAACCATGATTCCAATCCCTTATATCCGGGACGTTTTCATCAACGACCAGGAAAAAGACCCGGAGGACCAGGGATTTTCTGTCAGGGGAAATGCGAAGATCGCATTTTCATTCGGGTGCATCAATTATTCCTCCTCCCCGCTGGTTTATGCATACAAGCTGGAGGGACTCGACACAGAATGGACAACCGGGACCGCCGGGAATGTGGTTTACCAGCGTCTGCCGGGTGGAAATTACACCTTTAAGCTGAAGGTTCGGAAATCTACCTCCGAATGGAGCAGTGTCCTGGAGCGGCCGATACAGGTCAAGGCTCCCTTCTGGCACCATCCGTTGTTTTTCACCTCCCTGGCCATCATCGCACTGGCCGGGATGACCCTGGTCATCATCCGGCGAAAAAACCTTCAAATGCGGCACAGGGAACTGGACCACCACCTGGTCACCCTCGAACTGAAAGCGCTTCAGTCGATGATGAACCCTCATTTTATCTTCAATGCGCTGGGATCTATCCAGAACTTCCTGCTCCAGAACAAGACCGGTGAGGCGGGGCTCTACCTTTCCCAATTCGCCAGGCTTATCCGGCAAAACATGAATGCCGTCAACGAGGCCATGATCAACCTCGACGAGGAGTTTGACCGGCTGTCGAACTACCTTGACCTGGAGCGTCTGCGCATGGAAAACAAATTCGACTACAAGATCGATATCGACGAAGGCATTGACCCCGAGGATATCCTCATCCCTTCCATGATCATCCAGCCCTTCGTGGAAAATTCGATCTGGCACGGCATTTCCGCCCTTGAAGGAAAAGGATTTGTCAGCATCCACTTCTCGCATTCCGATGAAAAAACGATGAAAGTCATCATTGAGGATAATGGAATT
>CAIKNA010000300.1 GCA_903828645.1 uncultured Bacteroidales bacterium | reverse complement strand
TTGTCAGGGTCGGCGGTCATGGTAAACGTGTAAGTGCCGGCCTGGGTGAAGGTAAACGGATCAGGCAATGCCATGACATAAGGACAATTGCAATTCCGGGTGACATTATTCAGGATGGCCGTACCCAGGTTCAGTGTACCGGTAATCCCCGGACCGCTCACCTCAAACTTCATTTTTACCGTATTGGCATTGTAGAGATGGTACACATTTAACCCGGCATAGATCCCGGTCGACTCATTCAAACAGTAGGTCTTGTTCCAGAAACTGCCCCCGCAGATCGATACCGGCTGGAAGTCCCAGCACATGTCGTCGGAGGCCGTATTGTCAGACTCATTCCATTCTTCAATCTGACCGAGCGGATCGATCGTGGCGGTGAGCGTGGTGGTTGCCGGAGGGGGCAGGGGTGCGACAGCAGTCACCGCAACCGTTTGGCCGGGATTCAGACTGCCGTTGTATTGTCCGGTAAAGGTTGCCCCCGTTGAATAGGAAAACTGCACCACGATCGGACCCTGTGCAATGGAATCCCCGTTGTTCAGCACATTGGCCGACAACGTAGCGGAACCCGGATATACGGGATCAGCAGGCTGAACCTCCATCGAATGGCAGGGGGTGAAGGTAAGATTTGGTTTTCTCCGGGGATTAACAACGATAATAACAGGTTCTATGAGGGAAAACTGGTTGATGAATGTTCCGGTCAATGTGTAATCTGTTACCGTACCAGTGATGTGATAAACTCCCGGCTGGCCGGGATCTGCAAAAGAGATGCTGAAAAATCCCGCCGAGTTGGTGTACCCGGAATAGGAAGCCCCGGTTTCGTCGACAAAAAAGTTAACCGTGGCACCCGCCACTGTGGAATCGGGAAGATGGACAGCAAGGTCAGTATAGAAGGCTCTTCCGCTCAGGGTAAGAGAGCTATACTGGTATGCATAGGAAACAGCCGGTGATACAGCGGTATTGGTGACAATGTTGCCTGCAACGGGGTAGTTCCCGTTTACGAAGGGGCGTACGGCTGAGTTGTCGAATTCGTTTGTTTCGCCAATCACGTTGGTAAAATCAACAGTCACCTGCATGGGGCACCAGGCAGGAATGTCAGGGGTGGTGAAGCTCCAGTTTACTGTCCTGGTCTGGTGCGGGGGAATGTTAGCCACCGTCACATCCGGATAGATCAACGTGGAGTCGTTCTGATCAATCAGGTGAACCACGAAGTTCTGGGCTGCGAAGTCCGATTCGTTGTGGATCACAGCCGAAACCGTCATGTTCTGTGAGGTTCCCGGATGTGCAACGCTGAAGGCAATATCGTTGGCAAAGATGCTCAGGTTGGGCGATTGAAGAATATCCGGGTAATCAAAAGGACCAAGGGTGGTGATGCATGACTGGCCGTCACCGGTCAGAATGGAGGTCTTCCATGTTGTTCCGTAAGGCAGGCTGTTCAAATCCGCGACATATCGCTTCCCATTGCCGGTGGTGGTATCGGAAGCGTCGTCGGGCGACATGATAATCACGCGGTCATAAGGATCGGTGTAAATGCCATTGCCTTCATAATCGAGAATCAGTTTGGGATAACCCGGCATTGGCAGTGAATTCGACACGTCAAAATAATCTACTTCGAAATGAAAGGTCGTATAGGGCGAACCCGTAAGCGGTGAACAGATGGAAGAGATGAACCCGGGATTGCCGGTGAACGAAAAATGCTGCGATCCCGGATAAACGTTCGGATTGGAATCGTTGCAATCACTGTTATTGGTCACATATCCCGCGGGAGGGATGCAGGCAAAAAGTGAAACATCGGGATTGCCATACCCGTCTCCATCGGCATCAGCGAAATACTGAATGGCCTGGGTTATGGTCAATGTAACGGCTGTACGGTTTGAACTTGTACACCCGGTCGCTGCATCCCTGGATTCCGCGTAAAAAGTTCCGGCGGAGGAGGTGACATAGGTGCTGCTGTTGGCCATGAGGAGGTTTCCCCCAATGGAAGCGTTGTACCAGTTGGTCGAACTGCCTGGAGGCGCTGATGCACTTAGCGTGGCAGGCAAAACATTGGAACAAACAGATTGATTGCCGCCACTGACCGGGGCAGCCGGAAGGGAATTGACCGTCATTGTGATCATATTGGAAGTTGCCGGATTACCGGTCGAACAAGCCAGAACCGAAGTGAAGATGCAGGTGACAAGATCATTGTTTACAGGCACATAACCAAATGACGAACTGTTTGTTCCCGCGTTCGCGCCATTCACTTTCCACTGGTAAACGG
>CAIKNA010000299.1 GCA_903828645.1 uncultured Bacteroidales bacterium | reverse complement strand
GGGCATCAATTCTGGCCTTTCCCGTTGTCATTTTGGCGATGTTCCTGATGGATATCCCTTATGCGAACTGGATAATGCTGGTACTTGCAACACCGGTGGTGATCTGGTTTGGGAAAAGTTTCTTCATCAATGCCTTCAACCAGGCTAAACATGGCAAATCAAATATGGATACCCTTGTCGCTTTAAGTACAGGTATCGCCTGGTTGTTTAGCACATTTAATACCATCTTTCCACAATTCTGGCATGACCACGGGCAACATCCGCCAGTCTATTTTGAGGCATCGGCAGTGGTAATCGCCTTTATCTTATTGGGAAAAGTTCTCGAAGAAAAGGCAAAATCAAATACCTCATCAGCAATAAAGAAGCTGATTGGCCTACAACCAAATACAGTTAATCTCGTTCAGGCAGACGGACACGATGTTGTGGTACCCGTTTCACAAGTGAAGAGAGGTGACAAAATATTGGTTAAGCCGGGAGACAAAATAGCAGTGGATGGAGAGATCATTTCCGGATCATCATTTATTGATGAAAGCACCATTACCGGGGAAGCATTACCTGTTGAAAAAGAGAAGGATGGAAAAGTCTTTGCAGGAACAATCAACCAAAAAGGGAGTTTTGTTTTTGTTGCCCAAAAAGTAGGTGGCGAGACACTCCTTGCCCAGATCATTAAAATGGTTCAGCAGGCACAGGGAAGTAAGCCGCCCGTTCAAAAGCTGGTAGACAAAATTGCCGGAATCTTTGTCCCTGTCGTGATAGCCATTTCATTAATCAGCTTTACGGTCTGGATGATTTTCGGTGGAGAAGAGGCTACTTCCAGGGCATTACTGTCACTGGTTACCGTTTTGGTCATTGCCTGCCCGTGTGCGCTTGGTCTGGCAACGCCCACCGCAATTATGGTTGGAATAGGCAAAGGTGCGGCAAACGGAATCCTGATTAAAGATGCAGAGAGCCTCGAAATGACCCATAAGGTCAATGCCATTGTGCTCGACAAAACAGGAACAATAACCGAAGGTAAACCTGAAGTTACTGACATCAGCTGGATTGTTCCCGAATCGGATCTTACCATTCTTCAACAAATCCTTTATTCAATTGAATCAAGATCGGAACATCCGTTAGCCGAGGCTGTTGCGTCAGCACTTAAAATCACAAATGAACAACCTTTGGCACCCGAACATTTTGAAAGCATTACCGGGAAAGGGGTATTTGCAAATTTTAAAGATAAGATTTACCTGGTAGGCAATAATAAATTACTTGAAGATTTTCAGGTTAATATCCCTGAAAGCAATTCAATCCGGATTAAAGAGTGGCAGAATGAGGCCAAAACTGTGATCTATTTCGCAAGCAATACTGAACTGCTGGCCATAATTTGCATTACCGATAAGATAAAAGATAGTTCTGCAAAGGCAATTATGGATTTACAAAAGCAGGGAATTGAAGTGTACATGGTGACCGGTGACAATGAAAGGACTGCAAAAGCTGTCGCCAATCAAATTGGACTCATGAACATCAAGGCGAATTTATTACCTTCTGAAAAGGCCGATTTTATCAAACAATTGCAGAATCAGGGGCAAATTGTGGCAATGGTCGGAGATGGAATTAATGATTCACACGCCCTTGCCCAGGCAGACGTCAGTATTGCGATGGGAGAAGGTTCGGATATTGCCATTGATGTGGCAAAAATGACCATCATCTCATCTGATCTTCAGATTATCCCAAAGGCAATACGGTTATCAAAACAAACTGTAAGAACAATTCATCAGAATCTGTTCTGGGCATT
>CAIKNA010000298.1 GCA_903828645.1 uncultured Bacteroidales bacterium | reverse complement strand
TAAAAAACGCTTGTTGTTAAATGGTAATATCGGCAAACGCTAAAATGCAAGAAAGTTAACCGGTAAACTGGCAATGAGTAAAATGGTAATTCACGTTGCCTGATTACAGATTTGGAAATGACTTTTGACTTTCGACTTTTGACTTTCAGCTTGGAAATCTTAACATCTGACAGATTATTCTTGGCGCCTTTGCGTCTTTGCGGTAAAAAACGCTTGTTGTTAAATGGTAATATTGGCAAAAGTTAAAATGCAAGAAAGTTAACCGGTAAACTGGCAATGAGTAAAATGGTAATTCACGTTGCCTGATTACAGATTTGGAAATGACTTTTGACTTTCGACTTTAGACTTTCGACTTTAGAGTCTTTGAAACTCAATCACCGGGTACCCCTTCTCCCCTTTGTTGTTATAAAATCCAATGAACCGTAACCGGAAGTAATAACCTTGTCGGGTATGAATAACATAATTAACACCGGTGCGAACCGTATAGGCACCGGTTACAGAACTGTAATATTTCCAGTCATAGCCGATCACATCCAGCGTGTTTGAAAAGGTCAGCCGGCTCACATCCTGATAGGAGATCGCATTGAAAGAATGAATTGAATCCACGGCAACCTCTGTATTTACAGGATTTATGAGAACGCCTGTCACAAGATACGGATAAGCCTGTCCTGCGTCTGTAAAGAGAAGCGTAGAATACTGGGTGAAAAGAAGATCGTACATGTCACTTGGCGGCTCCAGCTGCTGCAGGCTCCCACCACCTGCCAGACTATAGAAAAGATAATTCACCGTCCCGTCTTTCTGAACCATTCCTGAATGAACATTGGCACCGGATAGATCCGCAAACCTGAAATAATAGATCCCTTTCCTGAGACTGTCAAAAATTACCTGGCTGAACCCGAGGCTGTTTGCATTTTCATCAATGCCACGATTAAGAATGTACAGGTGATTGCCGGAGATCGTATCACTACCGGCAACCCTGAACCATCTGCCAACGGCATTTGAATCCGCATTACCGTCTGATTTGTCGAACTTCCAAACCAGGCCTGCTGTATCATATTTTGCTCCAAAGGGAACAGCGCCGATGTCTGCAACCTTCATGAAATTTGCGGTGTTCAAAATGATCTTCCAGCCATCCGCGGAACAATCAAACCCAAGATCACTCGCGGTCTTCCTGTTTTTCAGAACGACCATGTTGGCGGAGAGATCAAAATAGAGCTGGTAAGTATAGTTGATCGTCATGGGAATGGTATCAGTCACGATATCCCCTTTTGGATGCGGGGCAATGGCCTCATCCTTCTTGAAACAGGAGGTCAGCATGAGGACAAACCCTATGAATAAAATAAACCTTATCGTCCGGATCATTTAATTTTATTAAAGTTCAAGGCAAGACTGACAAAAAATGTTCTTCCCCAGGCAATTGCCTGCGGGCCATCACCACCGCCGGAACCATGGGCACCTCCGCCACCGGTGGTTCCTGTTCCAACCGCAGGAGTCGTTGTGACATTAAAAATATTCTTCACCCCGGCCGACAAGCGGACCAGGCTCTTTGCAAACCCTTTTGAACAGGTGAAGTCCATCATGCTGTAGGGTTTTACGTAACCCTGCGAGATCGTGTCGCCTGAGAAGATGAACATGGGTGTCTTCCCGGTATATTTATAGATGACTGCGAAATTGATATCGGGCTTATCGATCCGGTACGTGGCTTGTGCACTAAAATCCGTGCTGAAATAAAAATCTGAAGCCTTGTTGCTTCCGCTGTTGTAGTAATTCCTCCCCATCTCCGCAATGCCAGCCTGCACCGTAAATGCCGGGTACATCGAAAACGACAGGTTAAGCTGACCACTCACGGCATTGTACCGGTCAATGTTGATGTACTTGTACAGTGCACTCCTGGTATCGACAACGGCCAGCTGGATGATGTTGTTCACATGGTTATAGAAACCGGCCAGTTCCATGTTCCAGACCCGTTTGTTTCGTTCTATGCTGTAGTTCAGATTGAGGTTGAAATTGTTGGAGGTTTCAGATTTCAGGTCGGGGTTTGCCTGGATGTTGTGATTGATGTCCACAAAATACATGTAGAGTTCCTTGATCGCCGGCGACCTGAATCCCCTGGAGTAGGCCAGCCGCAGGTTAAAGCCATCGCGGATGGTCCATTTTGCGCTTAATGCATAAACAACCGGGGCTTTGAATTTCGTGTTATAGATCAGCCTTACACCCGGCTGGAAAGAAAGAAATTTCCATGGATCCCATTTCATGGAGCCAAAACCTGCGTAATCGCCAATTCTCTGGTAGTTATCAAGGATGCGCCCTCCCGATCCCGATTCAATGTTCACATCAATACCGGTCTGGAAATTCAGTGTACTGGTTGCATTGTTTTTTGAGTATGTGGCGCGGGCGGTCCAGGAAGTAACATCCGTGGTGTCCTGGTCACCCGGGTTGGTAGTCAGAACCTGCTCAAGTGTTGTAAGGTCCTTATAGTACTTTTGTTTCTGGCGATCATAAAAGCTGTATGCCGCAATGACATTGAAAAAATGATCCATGGGCAGCTTCATTGAATATTCAGCCTTCCCGGTGTAACGAACCGTGGTAAAGTAGGAATCAAATCCCTGTTCAAAATAGGGAGGGAACAGGTTTCCCTTGTCAACCAGCAATTCATTAAAATACTGACCCGAAAGTTTCAACCGGATCGCATCATTGGTGTAAGCATAATACCCGTCAATGTTATACTGCCTGCGTGGTTTAAACGACTGCGCCCGCCCGGTATCCACGCCAGGCAGCGTATATCCGCCAAAGAAATTCCTTCCGCCATCAATGGATACCGTGCTTTTCTTCATGCTGGCTGAAAACCCGCCGTCGAAATTATACTGGCCGACCGATTCGTAATAGGTATTCCCGTATACATTCAGTGCAGATTCCTTAGTTTCTCTTGTGATGATATTGACAACTCCTGCGATGGCATTGCTACCATAGATCACCGACATCGGACCTTCAATGATCTCGAGATGATCCACATTGTTGAGGCTGATCTGGTTCAGGTCGATGTTTCCTTCCATGCGCCCGATCATGGGGACGCCATCAATCATGAACTTGACATTCTCACCCGAAAGTCCCTGCATGGTCAGGCTTGTGCCCAGCACACCTGCCTGCGAAACACGCATGTTGGCTTCCTTGTTGAGCAGCTCGGTCATGTTCGTGGCTGCCTTCATCTCGATCTGCCGTGCATTGATCACCTTTACATGGTAGATGGATTTATCAATGCGCTCCGGCGAATACTGACCGGTGACGACCACCTCCTGCATGTTCAGGACCTTCGGTTTGAGCAGGAAACTCCGCTGTTCTCCGCGATGAATCGTATCACGAAGCGTTTCATATCCCACGCATGTTATGGTTACTGCAGAAGTTTCAGAGATTGCTTCAGAAAATGTTCCTTCAGCGGAAGTAACATAATACTTTTTATGGTGTGGGGATGATCCTTCAATGAGGACATTCGCAAAAGCAACAGGTTCGTTGGTTTTGGCATCAAGCACCGATTGAATATATTGCCGGCCCTGGCCATAGACTGAGCCTACGGCCAGGAATGCCAGCAATACTAACCAAACCACTGGTATGCTGTAATGTCTTTTCCTCACACTACCTGGAAATTATAATTTTATTTACCGAAGTGCGGGTGCCTGATGATATTTTTAAAATGCAGATTCCTGAAGCAAAACCTGATGAATTCACACTTACCTGGCCGGATTGAGCAGGAAGTTTTTCGGTAAATAATGTCCGTCCCGTCAGATCAGTAATCACGAGTTGAGTTTCTTCATTTTGCGGCGCAAAGGTGATATGAACCTGGTCTGTTGCGGGATTTGGATATACCATGACCGGTATTGCGGTTGCTGATTGTTCATCGATGCCCACCCCGGCAATCTTGCTTTTCATAAAAACAATCTTACCGGTACTGCTGCCTTCATATTTTGTGATCACGAACTTATAAACATCACCGGCTTTCGATTTGACAAAGTAAGCCAGTGAATCTGTAAGCACCCATGCGGAGTTTGTAAATGATTTCCAGTCATGGCCGATAGCGATCTTCGTAGAATCCCATGCAAATGGGTTGTAGCCAGTAAAATTGGGTGCTACCGGCATGAACTTCCGTGCATAAACATTCGCATTGTTCTCAATTCCCATGAAATTATAAACCGTATCCGGAGGCTCCGGTGCAATGTATTTTGTGAAGACAATATCCCAGGATGATTTCTCAGGCTGGAAATCCTCGATGGTGTCGGTCTCGAGTGAATACCCGACAAATTCTTTCGTAAGATAGTTGTTGCAATTCAGGGTGACATCCTGCTCCCCGGTTCCATCAAGGTGTGCATATTTGAAGATGTAGATGTCTTCTCCGGCTTTCTTCACCTGCATCCAGAGTTTCCTGAAACTCCCGTCGCGCAGCTGGATCACGTACAATGAATCACCGGTGATAAAATGATTGTTGGTATTGTAGATGCCCCATCCAAAATCAAGCCCGCCTTTGGCATGTGTCATAAATGCGCCATTTTCCCAATCGTTCGTACCATTGAACATCCGAGACCAGGTTTGAAATCCTGCAGTGTCAACGGTAGCCCAGCCTGATGTATCTGCCCTGGGATAAGTGTAAAGAACTACACCCCTTCCATCATTGGTGATGATGCTCGAACTCATGATCATCGTACGGAAAGCAATGTCCCAGCTGTCGCGCGGGTAGGTGGAGACAACTCCATTTTGCATGCTGTAATAGACTTCGTTGGAATATGATGGTCCCATCACAACGGAATCTGCTGCCATGGTTGTTTGTGCGGATGCACTGAGGCGGAAGATTGAAATTGTAATCAGCAGGAATGCCATACGAAGAACGCGTAATGATTTTTTCATTTGATGAAATTTTGTGGATAATAATAAATGAATGAATTCGCAGGAAAATTCCGGGATGGAATATCGCCGACCAGGCTGGATTAACAGCCGGATATGACTTATGATCAATAAAAGTTTATGAAAATTGAGATTCCCGGAAGACAGTTTACATAACCGGAGGGGCCCTCAGGCCTGGAGACGAAAGATCCCGTTGCGGCCTGGAAACAGAGTAAGCAATTGAGAAGGAATAATGATTGGAAACATGGAGACATGAAATTCCGTTACCGGGAACAGTCCCCGGAAATGAAGAATAATCGTGCGCCTGATCTTTATGAAACAGTTTCTGGATATCAAGGGTTTGCTCTTTGTCCCTCTTGGTGCATATTAATTGCGGCAAGAGGGGCTTCCCCCAGATCTTATGCTGATGGAAATTCACCAGCGAACCAATCATGATCCACAGGACAGAGATTGCCCAAAGACAAAAGAAAATCTTTTTTATGAACCTGATGATTGCCACGTGGTTTTTCTGTTTCAGGTGCAAAAATATAAAAAGATTCACACCACCGGCAAAATCTGTTAATTTTTCAGAAGAATTTAGAAATTGATGATCATGGCGAATAAAATTTCACCGCTAATTACATTTAAAAAGTCACACAATCCTGTTCAGGAATTTTAGATTACGGTTTGGTGGTCTGCTGAAGCTGTGGCGTATCCCCGTCAATTTTATAATCGATCCCTGTTCCCGAGCCGGTATAACTGAATATCTTGAAATAATACGTTGTATTTGGGAGCAGGTTTCCAAACCATGCTTGCTGTATCCCGCTTGCTACATTCTTATCTGTATTGCTGTTCGGAACCGGAACACCATCAACCGGGTTGACAATGCTGCTGAAGCCAACACTGCTCATCCGGATCAGGTAGCCGTTCGGGACAACATCACCGGTGGCATCCGTCCACTGCACAATGATGTTATAGGCAGAAAAATTCGTCGGGAAATGCGTTGGTTCCGGGGCAAGCGAAGAGACTGCCTGTGAGACTGTAACGACAGTTGGAGCCAGGCCTGTGACAGTCACTGTAATATTTGCCACCCGTGTTGAATACGAAGGATTTTGAGCATAGCTGGCTGTAATTGTCCCGTTACCCGAACCCGAAGAAGTAGGAACGCACCAGGTCTGATCGCTGGTTACAGTCCAGTTCGTATTGGAAGTTACTGCAAAGCTTGTACTGCCGGCGAAATCCGATACATCCTGGTTGGAAGGTGTAACGGTGAGCGTTGGTGCAGCTCCTGCCTGGGTCACGGTGACAACCACCGACGTAAGGCCCGTAACAGTTACGGTTACAAGGGCAATTCTCGAAGTAACTGATAAATTATCCGAATAGGTTGCCGTTATTGATCCGCTGCCTGATCCGGAAGGTGTTACAATGCACCATGACTGGTCGCTTGAAACAGTCCAGCCGGTATTTGATGTGACAGAGAATGTTGTGGTTCCTGCAGTTGCAGTGACCGCCTGGTTGGATGGTGTTACTGAAAGTGTCGGTGCACCGGCTGCCTGTGTGACAGTTACCACGATTGGTGTTAACCCGGTGACTGTTATAGTCACGTTGGCTATCCTCGAAACGATCGTGAGATTTGCTGTGTAGTTTGCAGTGATCGTACCATTTCCTGATCCCGATGTGGTGACAGTACACCATGACTGATCGCTTGATGCTGTCCAGCTGGTGTTTGAAGTGACCGAAAAGCTGGTGCTTCCTGAAGTTGCTGCGACTGCCTGGTTTGAAGGTGTTACGGAGAGCGTTGGTGCCCCGGCTGCCTGGGTCACGGTCACGACAATCGGCGTAAGGCCTGTGACAGTAACCGTAACGTTCGCCACTCTTGAAGCAACAGTAAGGTTTGCAGCATAGTTAGCAGTAATTGTTCCATTGCCGGATCCGGAGGTTGTGACCGTACACCATGACTGGTTGCTTGATGCAGTCCAGCTTGAATTCGATGTAACGGTAAATTGTGTACTTCCAGAAGTTGCTGCGACAGCCTGGTTTGAAGGTGTTACTGACAAGGTCGGGGATGTTGTGGTTAGCGTGAGGTCACTGCCGTTGGTAGTTCCGCTGCTGCTGACGGCAACGATGCGGTAATGATAAGTAGTTCCGGCGGTAAGTCCGGAGATGCCGGCCGATTCGCTGACCACCGATGAGCCAGAACCTGCGGATGTTGCAGTTGTGGAGGTTCCGTAACTGACAGT
>CAIKNA010000297.1 GCA_903828645.1 uncultured Bacteroidales bacterium | reverse complement strand
CAGGTCAACCGACCAGGGTCTGACCTGGTCGTCGCCGCTCAATATCAGTTCTGCGGCTTCAGCGTTGAAACTGAATCATGGCGTCAACCTTCAGTCCGGCCCGGGCGGCGAAGTTTATGCTGCCTGGAGCATTTACGACTCCTGGCCGTCGGATGAGACTGCCATCGGTTTCACAAAGTCGGTCAACGGTGGTGCCACTTTCGTCCCGGCCACCCGGATCATCAGCAACATCAAAGGAATCAGGGCCACCATGACCGGGAAAAACATGCGCGTGAGTTCGTTTCCATGCATGACGGTGGATAACAGCACCGGGCCGCACCGCGGAACGATCTACATCGTCTGGTCGAATGTGGGGTACCCCGGTGTGAATACCGGCACGGACATCGACCTTTACCTGATCCGTTCTTCGGATGACGGGTCATCCTGGTCAGCCCCGGTGAGGGTCAACCAGGATCCGGCAGGCCTGGGCAAACAACATTTCCTCCCGTGGATCACCTGTGACCGGGTAACAGGAGGTGTGTGCGTAGTCTATTACGACGACAGGAATGCCGACTCAACCAGCGCAGCGGTCTTTGTATCCTCCTCCTACGATGGCGGAAATTCCTGGACCGACATGCAGGTAAGCGATTATACCTTTACCCCCGAACCGATCCCGGGACTGGCTTTCAGCTACTTCGGCGATTACATCGGCATCCGGTCCGACAACATGAAAGTTTACCCGGTATGGACCGACAACCATGATGGCGGCCGGGCAATGACCTGGGTTTCCCCTTTTGACCTGGGGCCGAACCCCAACCAGCCCTGGGTGACCTACTACTCCGACTCCCTTGCAACGGTTCAGGGAACCGGTAATGTGACCATGAACCGGGGCGATTCGCTGCACCTCTCGGTGGGGCTGAAGAATATCGGGGATCAGCAGGCTTCCGGGGTGATGGCTTTTATTTCAACAACCTCTCCATATATAGTAGTTACAGATAGTTCCGAAAACTACAACACCCTCGCACCCGGCCAGGTTAAAACCGTTCCCGATGGTTTTACATTCAAAGTCTCCGACACCATCCCCGACAACCTGATGGTACGTTTCAACCTGCGGGTCACCGGTGCCGACACAACCTGGTACAGCCATTTTTCCATAGAATCCCATGCGCCGGCCCTCAAAATCAATGGCCTTACCATTGTCGACACCCTTTCGGGCAACCGCAACGGGCGACTGGATCCGGGGGAAACCGTGCAGGTGGTCATTCCCACGGCCAATACCGGCGATTTTGCCTGTCTGGCATCCTATGGACTCCTTTCCACCGCCTCTCCTTACCTGGCCCTGCTCACCGACAACGTATACCTTGACACCCTTCAGCCGAGACAGGTGAAAAACGCGGTGTTCAGGGTCGTTGTCAGTCCCGATGCTCCCATTGGCAGTGGAGCTGACCTGGTCTACACCGTACATTCCGGTCTATACAAAACACAACGTAATTTCCGCGAGATGATCGGCATGATCGTGGAAGACTGGGAGAGCAATTCATTTACCAAGTTTCCCTGGCAATCGGGCGGAACGAAGCCATGGGTGATCAGCAGCCTGGTCCGGTATGAAGGAAATTATTCCTCGGAATCGGGTCTCATCACCGACTACCAGAACTCCCAGATGCTTCTCTCCTACAATTCCGCGACCGACGACAGCATCTCCTTTTATCTTCGTACCTCCAGTGAACAGGATTATGACTTCCTGATGTTCACCATCGACGGGGTACTGCAGGACCAATGGTCGGGCGAAACACCCTGGATGCGTGCGGCCTTCCCGGTTGCAGCCGGGCAGCATGTTTTCAAATGGATCTATCTCAAAGATCTTGCCTATTCCGAAGGGTTGGACCGGGTATGGGTTGACTTCATCGCTTTTCCGCCACCGGTACTCCCCACGGTCGATCCCGGGCCAAACGACACCATCTGCGCCGGGTTGAACGTAATGCTTCATGCTACCGCCCAAAATTATGATTCAATAAAATGGACCTCCACCGGCGACGGGGTTTTCAGCAATGATACGGCGCTCACCACCACCTACACCCCGGGCACAAACGACCTGGTCACAGGCAGCGTAACCATGCGTCTCACAGGGTTTAGCCCTTATGGCAGTATTGGCAGGGATAAACACATCAGGATCAACCCGCTCCCGGTTGCTTCCATATCCGTCTCACCGCACGACACCGTTTGCGCAGGGCAATCCATCCTCCTGTCGGCAGATCATGCGGGCGTTTCAGCCTGGCACTGGACGCCGGGAAACTTCACCACTCCCGGAGTTACCTATGACACTGCCAGCGCGGGTGGAGCCGGGAT
>CAIKNA010000296.1 GCA_903828645.1 uncultured Bacteroidales bacterium | reverse complement strand
ATCAATGCCTACACCATTGCCAACGGGATCATGCAGGTGGAGATCGGAATTACAACCATACACAAGGGGGAACTGGTATATGTACGACCGCTATAACAGAAAGATCAATTACCTGCGTGTTTCCATCACCGACCGCTGCAATCTGCGCTGTACCTATTGCATGCCGGCTGAGGGAGTTAAATTACTGGATCATAAAGACATTCTTAGCTTTGAAGAGATCACCGAAGTAATCACCGAGGCGGTTGACCTGGGAACAACCAAGGTAAGGATCACGGGAGGTGAGCCCCTGGTGCGTAAAGGCGTTACCATGCTGGTAAAAAAAATCGCCACTATCGAAGGGATTACCGATTTCGGCCTGACCACCAACGGGATTCTTCTTGCCAGGTACGCCTCAGATCTTGCCAATGCGGGACTTCACCGGATCAATGTCAGCCTCGATACCCTTGATCCTGAAAAATTCAGGACCATTACTCGCGGAGGCGACATCCGGCAAGTATTTGAAGGCATAGCAGCAGCAAAAAAAGCCGGGTTGACCCCTGTTAAAATCAATTGCGTGGTCAGAAACTCATCGGATGAACCCGATGCAAAGGCGGTCCGGGAATTTTGCCTGCAACAAGGACTCGAAGCCAGGTTCATCCATGAAATGAGCCTTGCCAGCGGGCACTTTACCATCGTGGAGAACGGTCATGGCGGCGATTGCGGCAGTTGCAACCGTTTGCGGCTCACTGCCAGCGGGATGATACGTCCCTGTCTGTTCAACGACCTCCAGTTCAGTACGCGGGAATTGGGAATCCGCGAGGCGCTGCTGCAAGCAATCGAACACAAACCGGAAAAGGGAAGCGTTAATCTGACCGGCGGTTTTCATAACATCGGGGGATAAAAAAATGCAAAATGCAAAATCAAAATGCAAAATCAAAATGCAAAATCAAAATGCAAAATGGCTGAACGGAAAAAACAGACCTTATCACATGTAGATGACCTTGGTAAGGCAAACATGGTGGATGTGAGTGCCAAACCGATTGTGTTGCGCACAGCGATGGCGGAGGGGCATATTGGCCTTGGCGAGGAAACCCTTGCATTGATCAGGGAAAATAAAATGCAGAAGGGGGATGTGCTTACCATCGCAGAAATTGCGGGAATCCAGGGAGGCAAGCGCACAAGCGGATTGATCCCGCTGTGCCATCCGCTGCAGATCACCAAACTTGATGTAAAAGCTTCGGTGGATCATAATGGGGTGAAGGTGGAAAGTATGGCACGGTGTACCGGCCAGACGGGCATCGAGATGGAGGCTCTTACAGCCGTTTCCATCGCGTTGCTTACCATTTACGACATGTGCAAGGCAGTCGATAAGAAAATGGTCATCGGGGAGATCAGGCTGGTCGAAAAGACAAAGGAAATGCTTGCATGAAAAATGCAAAATACAGAATGCAAAGTCAAAATGCAAAGTCAAGACAGAAAAAAAAGGACGTTGAATTGAGTTAATACGGTTGGATATGCAGATGATCAGGATAATCTCGGTGAATACATCAGAACAGAAGGGCACTGTTAAACGGCCTGTTGATAAGATCGAACTGACCCATAAGGGGGTGAAGAACGATGCTCATGCAGGTCACTGGAACCGGCAGGTAAGCCTCCTTGGAATGGAAAGTTTCGCAAAGTTCGAAATGGAGGCAGGTAGAAAGGTGACCCCCGGGGAATTTGCTGAGAACATCACCACCACTGGCATGAATCTTTGGACTACCCATGCACTTGACCGCTTTACCACCGGTGACATAGAACTTGAGGTCACTCAAATCGGCAAGGAGTGCCACGGCACGGGTTGCGCCATATTCAAAGAAGTCGGAAACTGCGTGATGCCCAAAGAGGGGATTTTTTGCAGGGTGCTTGGCACAGGTAACCTGATGGGAGGCATGGAACTGGAATATCATCCGAAAATTTACCGGTTGATGGTAATTACCCTCAGCGACCGCGCCAGTGCCGGAGAATACGAAGATAAATCAGGCCCGCGCATCAGGGAACTCCTCGAACTCCATTTTTCCGGATTAAACATTCAATATTCAATATTCAATATTCTAATTCCTGATGATCCTCATAAACTGGAGGAACTCCTTTACCAGGCCAAGGAAGAACTCGTGGACGTGGTGCTGACCACCGGCGGAACCGGGATCGGGCCGCGTGATTTCACGCCGGATGTTGTAAAACCCTTCCTGGATAAAGAGATTCCCGGTATCATGGAGATGATAAGGATGAAATACGGCATGGAAAAGCCTGCGGCACTCCTTAGCCGGTCAGTCGCAGGAGTAATGGGCAAATCGCTTGTTTTCACCCTTCCGGGGAGCATAAGAGGAGTAAATGAGTATATGACAGAAATATCAAAGTCGCTGATGCACATGATTCACATGCTTCATGGGCTCGATGTGCATTAGTCTGCAAAACGGATCAACCGACCACCTCCCCCCTGTTTTTTATTGACCACATTATCATATTGCCAATCAATTAAATGAGATGGTAAGATTGCCCCGGCGAAGGCTTGCCAAGGTGAGTATTTTTTCCATTGAGACATTCCCGTTTTTTAAAGAAAAGTTATACTCTGCCTGCTTTTTTCGTATATTGCCTTCTTATTAAATTTCAATGAATTTCAAAAATAATACGACACTTTTACTCCTGAGTGTAATAACATTTCTATTTAACACAATTAACGCTCAAAATCCAAAATGGCTGAATTATTCCTGCGGTAAATCAATTAGTGCTTTTGCTGAAGAACATGATAGAATGTGGGTTGGGACAACCGGAGGGTTGGTAGAACCAGACAAAAATACGGGGTCCGCTACGTTTTACAACAAAGCAAATTCGGGATTGCCCTGCAATGTAATTTCTTCAATAGCCATTGATAAAAACGGGACCAGGTGGATTGGTGTATTTCAATCCTGGCACGGGTTTGCCGGTTACGGATTAATAAAATTTGACGGGACATCATGGACAACATACAACTCATCAAATTCGGGGTTACCCGATGACCGGGTCACTTCAATCGTCGCAGACAATGATGGATACTTGTGGATTGGCACAGTTAACGGGATGGCAAAATTTGATGGAACCAACTGGACAATTTTTAACACATCAAATTCGGGATTACCCTGGAACTATGTTACTTCGATCGCCATTGATGAAAATGGAACTAATTGGATCGGGAGTGGTGGTTTGACAAAATTTGACGGAACAAACTGGACAGGATACAACATTGATAATTCAGGCTTGCCATCTAATGAACTTAGCACTATTGCCGTTGATAAAAACGGAACCAAGTGGATTGATACTGTTTATGGGTTAACCGTATTTGACGGAACGAACTGGTTAACATATAACACATCAAATTCCGGGTTGCCAAACAGATATGTTTCCACAATTGTAATTGATGAAGGCGGGTTCAAATTGATTGGCACGTGCTGTGGACTTCTGGTCAATAACTATTGACGGTGACGGAACCAAGTGGATCGGAACTTATCTCGGAGGATTGACAAAATATGACGGTACAAACTGGACGACATACAACGGTTCAAATTCGGGTTTGCCCATTGACAATAGTGTCCATTCAACAGCGATAGATGGAAACAGAAATAAATGGATCGGAAATATTGGTGGTTTGACAAAATATGACGGAACAAACTGGACAACATTTACTATGTCAAATTCGGGTTTACCTGACAACTTTGTACTTTCGCTGAACATTGACAGCAGGGGGACAAAGTGGATTGGCACCTGGGATGGGGGATTGAGCGTTTATAATGAAAATGGAGTGCCATTTTCCATCTGTGAAAATGTACTAACTGAAAATAGGGTAAAAGTCTTTCCCAATCCCTCACTCACAAACATCACCATCGAAAACAACTCCAGAGGCTCCCTTTCCATCCTGAATATCAACGGCAAACAACTTATCACACGTCAAATTACCGAAACAGAGGCTCAAATTGACATCAGTAATCTGCCCAGCGGGATGTATTTTGTACGGCTGACAAGTGGTAAGTCAGTTGAGGTGGGGAAGTTTGTGAAGCATTGAGGCGATACCCAAAATTAATCTGGTGGCATTATGAAAAAACTTATCTGCATTTTATTATTCCTGTTTCCAATTGTTGCCTTCGCTCAACAACCTTGGTACAAATCTTCACCATTGGATAATACGTGGACGTATGTCGGATATGCAGGCTTTTCGACAGGATATGCTGATTATGTAAAACTTGCTTTCAGCCCTTCTGACGGGAAGCCTTATGTGGCTTTTTGTGACATTGCAAATTCAGCAAAAGTTACAACTATGAGATTTGATGGAATTAGATGGGCATACGTTGGAAATGCAGGTTTCTCTTCAGGCGCAAGCCTTTTTATATGCCTTGCATTTAGCCCTTCTGATGGAATGCCTTACGTTGCGTATCAGGGAGGTGGAAAGAAAGCTGATGTTATGAAATTTGATGGAATCCATTGGTTAACTGTTGGAAATTCGCATTTCTCGGCAGGTAAAGCAGATTTTGTTAGCCTTGCTTTTAGCCAGTTTGATAGTCTTCCCTGCGTCGGTTATAAAGATTCCGCATATTCTGGGAAAGCAACGGTAATGAAATATAACGGAACCAATTGGGTGAATGTCGGAAATGCGGGGTTTTCGGCTGGACAAGCAGAAAATGTCAGCTTGGCATCGAGCCCATCTGATGGGCAAATTTATATAGCATATACGGATTTTGCAAATTCTTTGAAGGCAACGGTTATGAAATTTAACGGAACCGATTGGGTAAATGTCGGGAATGCAGGCTTTTCTGCTGGAATAAGTGACTTTATTTGTCTTGCATTCAGCCCATCTGACGGTCAGCCTTATATTGCATATCGAGATTATCAAAATTCTTCAAAAGCCACCGTTATGAAATTTGATGGAACCGATTGGGTCAATGTTGGGAACTCTGGTTTTTCAGTAGGACTGGTAGAATATGTAAGCCTTGCTTTCAGCCCATCTGGTGAGCCATATGTTGCTTATCGGGATAGGGGAAATTACAATGAAAAGGCAACAGTTATGAAATTTGACGGAACGAATTGGCTGACTGTGGGAACTGCGGGATTTTCGCCAGACTGGGCTTGGTATACAAGTCTTGCATTTAATCCCTATGATAGCCTACCCTACGTAGCTTTTAAAGACAGGAGCGTAGGCTGGCAAGCCTCTGTGATGAAGTACGATTCCGTGATGGTTGGCATTAATGAGTCAAATAAATCAAAGTTTTCCCTGTATCCTAATCCTGCAACTGATAAAATAACAATTGAAATCGCAGAAGACCAAACACCAAGTATATTATCAATGATTAACCTGAACGGGGAAGAGGTTCTGACACGCAGTCTCATAAAACCCAAAACTCAAATAGACATAAACAATCTGGTAAGCGGTATTTATTTTGTGAAACTGGTAGGAGAAAAAGGAGTAAATGTGGGAAAGATTATAAAGGAATGAACCTTTATTTAATTTAAGATCACTTTTACGGATCAAGAGGAAAAGTTGGGGGCTGACCTTGGAGGATTAAAATAATACTGATTTCTTTGCATTAAAAAAGCGATGCAGCAGAAAGAAGGATTAGATATTACCCAAGTGGTACTCCCCCAAGGCATTTTGGAGTATTTT
>CAIKNA010000295.1 GCA_903828645.1 uncultured Bacteroidales bacterium | reverse complement strand
CGGTTTTACAGGATAAACGGGAACACTGCTTTCCGGTCTGCCGGATATTCAGGAAAAGTCATTTTATACCATTTATGATGATGAAGCGCCCGTGGTAAAAGGTTGACCATGGTCCACACAACAAAGGCCAATGCAGGGGAGCACCAGGTCATTAAAGCAAACCCGGACCATTCCAGGATTTCGCCAAAATGATTCGGGCAGGAAACCAGTTGAAAGAAACCCTTTCCCGGAATTACATAACCTGTTTCACCAGGTTTTCTTAAGTGAATCAGGATGTTGTCGGACTGCCAGTTGATAAACATTCCGAAAAGGAAAAGTGTTATACCTCCAATAAATCTTACATCAAACAGCCAGGAGACCGGGTACTGTGCATCTGTGGCCAGTGTTCCAAGATAATAACCGTTGATGAACCCATTGACAAAATTAAATCCAATGGCCATGAACACAATTGCCAATGGCATTTTTTTCCCATTTGTACGCAGCCGAAAAGGGAAAACCAGTGTCCTGTTGACATAATGCAGTACCCATACTCCAAAGAAAACCCAGGTAACAGCAGGATGGCTGCCGGAGCCCCAAAGATAAAATCCTGCAAAAACCAGTAAGGCCGGGAGTTCCATAAGAATCCAGCCAACCCGGTTATCGATCATCGCACCCCAGTTCCGTGTCGTATGCCGGCCATAGGGCGCTACAACCTTCAGGACTACAGGAAAAATGAGAATCGCAATCGCGATCCAGGAATAAACAATCAGGTAAAATGTACTCTCTTTCATCTATTGGTAATTATTGTATCGATCCGTTTGCTTTCAACCAGTTCAGGAAATCTTTGAGTGTTTCTGTCAGCGGTCGGGGATTGAAGTTTAATTCGCGTTTGGCTTTGGTATTGTTGATCATCCTGCTCCCTTCAGATATGATTGTAAGCGATTCGCTTGTATAAAGCGGTTTAGTCCCGGAAATTTTACTGTACATGCCGATGAAAGGCAATCCCACTCTTGCAATCCATATGGGCAATATGGTATTCACAGTTTTTCGCCCGGTATGCAATTGAATCAATGCCGAGAATTCCTGTAAACTATGCCAATGGCCTGACAGAAGATATTTTTCACCGGTTCTTCCTTTATCTATGGCAGAAATGGCAGCATTTACCACATCTCTCACATCCACCCAGTCGTACCCCCCGGGCACAAGCGAAGGTATCTTGTGGTTATATATGTCAATAACTGCGTTTCCAATGAGCGAAGGTTCCGGGTCGGAAGGACCGATGATTGCGGTAGGACTAAGCACCAGGGCATCCAGCCCGTTTTTTACAGCATCCATCACAGCCCGTTCCCCGGCTGCCTTTGAACGGTCGTATGCAAACCCTTCATTTTCAACGAGCGGCCTGGTCTCATCCAGCTGCTCACTTTGCGGGTGCTGCTGAAATGCATGGATCGAACTGAAATGTATAAAACGCTTTACCTTGCATTCCATCGCAGTTGCGATCATGTTCCTGGTCCCTTCTGCATTTATCCGGGCGACCATCCCGTCAGGATCGCCCATAATGGAAATTTTGGCTGCCAGGTGAAACACGACATCAACATCCGTGAGCAACGGGAAAATTGATTTTTTCTCAAGGAGATCGCCCCGGATGATGGTGACCGGCAGGTCTTTAAGTCCCTCATTGTGAAAATGAGTGAATGCTTTGACCTGATGTCCTTGCTTAAGGAGGGTTTTACAGAGATTCACGCCAACATGTCCGTTGGCGCCGGTGATGGCAATTTTCATTCGAAAACTTTTTGTGAATCGGCAAAAATAGGAATATTTCCGGTGAGGATTTGCATATTATTTGAATTTGGATTAATTTTAAACCCGTTTCAAAATTTTAAAATCATCGCAAAGTAAGTCATACATTAAAAAACTATTAACTTCAAATTTTAAAAATAGCATCATGAAAACGATTGTAAAAATATTTTACTGGTTAGTGGGCATCCTTGCAGTTTTGGTCCTTATTTCATTTCTTTTGCCAAAAATGTATAAAGTCGAAAAGAGCTTATTTATTAAAGCACATCCGGATGTCGTTTACAGGCTTACCAGCAACTTTCAGCAATGGCATCTCTGGGTGCCATGGACAAAAGAGATCGACACCACCGCGGTTTTTGTCATGACAGGCCCGACCGCCCAGGTTGGAACCTCCTGGAGATGGAACGGGAAAATTTTGGGAAATGGCGAAATGACACTGACAAATGTAGTTCAAGACCAGCTTGTTGCCTATGATTTGGAATTTAATCATGGTAAATACCGGTCGAAGGGTAAAATTGTCATGGAAAGTAAAGGAGACTCCAGTAAAGTTTCATGGATCGACGAAGGTGACCTGGGTTACAATCCAATAAGCCGCTTTATGGGATTGTTCATGGACCGCATGATGGGCCCCGACTTTGTTAAAGGGCTTGCAAAACTGAAGACCGTTTCAGAGTCTCGGGCAGGGTGGCCGAAAATTGAAGAAGTCACCATGGGAAAACAAGTCGCCCTGGTCATTTGCGACAGTGCCGGTCCGAAAACGTATTCAATGGTGATGGGTAGAGCCTATGGAGAGATCATGTCATTTATCCGGAGCAACAAACTTAAAGTTACAGGTCCGCCATTTTCCGTCACGGTTAAATGGGATTCTGTAACCATGAGTTCAACCATGGATATGGGAATTCCGGTTGAAAAAGCAGGAAATGGAAAGGGGAGGGTCCAGGTTCGGAATTTTCCCGAACAAAAAGTCGTCCTGGCCCATTATTTTGGACCTTACGAAAAAACAGGGACCACTTATCATGTTCTTGAACAGTATATCAAGGAAAATGACGAAGTGATCACCGGCGCTCCGCGGGAGGTTTATATCACCGACCCGATGAACGAGAAGGATACCCTGAAATGGGCGACAAATATTGCTTTTCCCGTAAAATAATCGGCTGCCGTCAAATTCATGACATTGTACCTTATCATGATTAGTTTTAAATTTTTACTACTTTGATCGCCCGGCAGATTTTACTCTCTGATTCTCAAAAACAGAAAGTGATCATTCAATAATAAATTAATGAAAACGATTTCTGTAAAGTATCTTGGCATTTTTTGCCTGGTAATATTGGTCGGTCAAATTTTTGGTCAGGAAATCCAGTGGGCGAATCATGCTGGAGGCTCTGGAACCGAGAACGGTGGATCAAGTGTCATCGATAAATCAGGTAATTCATATTTTTGTGGTATTTTTAAAGGACATGAATGTATTTTCAAAACCGATACGCTTCATCAATGGGGTTATAATGGGATGTTCATTGTGAAATACGATGCTGATGGAGATGAAATTTGGGTCAAGCGTTATGGAAATTACAACAAAGATATTCCTGTGGGATTCAGTGATATGGTCTATGATTCTTCTTCCAATAAAATATATTGCACCGGAGGAATTTTTATTGATGGCCAGGGAAATCTCAATTTCATTGCTGAATATGATTCTGCCGGCAGAAATATCTGGATGAGGACTTATCCTGGTGTCAGTCTAAGTTCAGGTTTCAATGCATTGACCCTTGATGAAAATGAAAATATCTATGTCACAGGTAGTATTTCAACAACAGTTAAATTTGATACAATTCCTGTTAGTGCCGGGGGGGTTATTGCTAAATTTGACAGCAATGGCCAATGTATCTGGGCAAAAAGGAAATTTGGCTACAACTCAACATCTATCTCAGAAGTAACAACTATCGGAATTAAAGTACGAAATGAAAAAATCTTTGTATCCGGCCACTTGGAATATAACGGGACTGTATTTATAGACACTATGCAGATTTCACATAAGGGATATGGAAGCAGCCTGGTAATGTGTTTTGATAACAACTGCAATATTCAATGGGTTTCAGAAGGAATCTCGAAAACTACTTTTTCTTATTCTGATCTTGCCATTGATAAATCTTCTAATATTTATTTCACGGGAGGATTCGGTGATACCATTTCTTTTTCAGGTAACCTTCTGGTTACTTTGCCTTTCATGACTGATATGTTTCTTGTAAAATACAATAAATATGGTGAGGTGCAATGGTCGAAACAAACCCATGCAGAGCATTCAGAAGGATTAGATTTGATTTCTGATGAAAATGGAAACACCTATGTTACCGGATATTTTTATGGGGAGGCATCATTTGGCAGCTATAAATTAAAGTCCCTAAGCACCAAAGATATGTTTCTTGCAAGATATGATTCTACAGGCGACTGCAAAGGTGTGATCAATTTCCCAAATGGAAATGGAAATGGACTTTCTCAAGATGTAAATGGAAATCCTCTTCTTATTTTTCTCTTTTATACAATGACTACTATGGGTCAAAATACTTTTAATAGTTATGGCTCCTCAGATGTTATTTTTATCAAAGCTTCTGCTATCACAGGCATTGGAGAGACAAAAAAGAGTAAACAGAATCAAATGCTCATTTTTGCTAATCCAAATACAGGCAAGTGTAAAATTACCATTCCTGAGGAGTTTATACAGGAGAAAAACCTCACCTTGCATGTTTTTGACAGCGAGGGAAAACTGATACAACAAGCGCCAATAGAGAAGGTTGATGGGAAAATCAAATTGAACATTGAAGCTCAGGCAAAGGGGATTTACAATGCTATACTTAGTAACGGGAAGAAGAGTTATACAGGGAAGATTGTTTACAGGTAGGCTTTTTTTCAGGTTCCAAACCGCATTAACCTGGCAGAAAAAATCAGATAGGATTATATCAAATTTACTTCTTTCCCAGGAATTTATTGACCCTCCTGATAGCGTTTTCCTGGATGTTGAAGTAATAGAAAGGGTAATCAAAATTGTGATAAACCCCCAGCGGCATGATCTGTGAAAGCCTGAACATGTCGGAATCTTTTACCGAACTGCAGATCAGCACGCCCTGTGTGAGATCGATCCTGGCATCTGCCACATTCATAACCTTGACATACTGACCAGTCTTTGAATCCTGCGACAGTGTTCCAAGACTCCCGGAAGCGGGAACTTCGGCCGTATCCCGGCTCCAGGAGATCGGGTTGATCACCTTTCCGATATTGAAAGCGACGACCGGGTTCTCTCCTTGTTTAATTTTCGGAGATTGTGTATTGTAGGAGATGATCACCCCGGTATCATCTGGACCCTGGGCAAACTTCAGATGCGGGTTTGCTCTCATGAGGGAATCCGTTACCGGGTAACCGATCACATAGGCAGCGATCATCCGCTGATAAACCTCGGGATGCACGCTCATGTAATCCGAAAGCAGGGCCAGCAGCACCATGGCTCCCTGCGAATGGCCCGCCAGGATAAAGGGTCTCCTGTTGTTGTAATGCTCCAGGTAATATTCAAACGCGGCAGTAACATCTTTTAAAGGGTATTCGCGGATGTGCTCCCAGCGCTTGTCCTCGGAAAACGGAATGATGTATCCGGTTTCCAACTGCCTGTAAAAGGGCGCAAACACATTCCCGGCTGCTTCGAAAGCCGTTGCCTGCCAAGCGTATGCATTTTGGGCCCCCTGCATCATAGCAGGATAATCGACCTCACATACGTTATGATCATAAGCAGAGGTTTTATACCATACCGTAGGATAGACGTAAAAGACATCAACCTTTTTTAAACTGACCGGCAGGGAAAGCCAGTGCGATGAAACCGAATAATCGGTTGTTCTATTGGTATCAATATAGGTCGCATTCTCCTTATCCTTGCATCCTGCGACCGCGGTCATGAATATCAGTAAAGTTGCAACGCATCCTAGTAACGTGAGTAGTTTAATGTTCTTCATATGTCAGCGAGGTTTTTTTTTCTCATACAAAACTAATTTTTTTATCGAAGAAAATTACAAGTATTGCATTTATTTGAAAAATGTTCTTTGAAAAACATGATATATCAACGTTTAGGGAGATTTTCATCCAGCGACAATTTAAAATTGGTTTTTCTTTCCCTTGCTGCCAAAAACTGCCATGAATCATCGGAAGATTGTGTTCTAGCCGTTTATGGACTTTTCCTCCTTTCATATTGGTTATCAGAAAGCTGCTCAGTAAACCCACACAATCATGAGCAAATGAAAGCAGGGACTACCGGATTTTCCAGGATTTCGTCCTAAAGTTCAGTGAGTAGGCCTCAAGGTTGAAAATCTCCGGCCCATCATCGAAAAAAGAGCGAAGTTGGTGCAAACCCGCTCTGAACTGGAGCGCTTCCATATTTCATTCAACGACTTCAACTGCTCCATGCGGCTGAATGATTTAAATGGGAATGTCTTCACCACCAGCTTTACTCCTGTAGTTAAAAAGGTGATTGATTTTCTCAATTTTTTTATGGTCGTAAAGGCAATTGACTTCCATATTACAATCTTGGACCGCATTTTTAGCGTGAAGGATGGGTTTAAAATGGTAATTGTTATTACATTCACATTTCTCTTGACTTTTTAAAATTACGAGTTACCTTTGTCATAGGTGTAATCAATATGATGACGAAGGAAACAACATTTAACATTAACCTGTCGACTTTACCGAAAGGTGTATATCTGCTAAAATATGCACTGATGCTGAATCCCAAACAAAAAAATCATCATTCATTGACAAGATTATGAAAAGTCTGTTTTCGTCAATACTGATGATATTTTTTCTGGCATTGATTACCAGCCAGGTCTTTGCCCAGGGCATTGTCTGGTCGCATCATGTTGGAGGATACGGCGCAGATTTCGGAGGATGCAGTGTTATCGATAATTCTGGAAATATCTATTTTAGTGGCACTTTTAATGGAAATAAGTGTTTCTTCCAGACCGATACCCTGGAGCAATGGGGGGCAAATGGGATGTTTATTGTGAAATATGATGCTGATGGGAATGAAGTCTGGGTAAAACAATATGGATCAGCATACTCGGATTTTATTCAGGGGATTACAAGTATGACTTATTCGCCGATTTCTAATCGGATCTATTGTGTCGGTAGAATTCATTCATCAACAAAAGGAACACTGAATTTCATGACCAAATTAAACACAGATGGACGTATTGTCTGGATGAAGAACTACGCCGGAGTGCCTTCGTCCTCAGGAGGATTTTATGCACTGACCCTCGATGAAAAGGAGAATATATACGTTACCGGGAGTTTTGAGAGCACGGTTAATTTTGACACAATTCCCGTTGCGGCAGGAGGGTTTATTGCAAAATTCGACAGTAGCGGAAAATGTATCTGGGCAAAAAATAAATTCGCATATGACCCAGCTGCTTCCACTGTTGTCTTAACGTATGGAATTAAAGTAATCGATCATAAAATATTTGTTTGCGGATGCACCCCTCAT
>CAIKNA010000294.1 GCA_903828645.1 uncultured Bacteroidales bacterium | reverse complement strand
TGCGTGCAAAGCTCTTTCACATCCTGTACGATATGGGTGGAGAGGATCACGATGATGTTCTCTCCAATTTCGCTGAGGATGTTGTAAAAGCGGTTGCGTTCGCCGGGATCGAGACCGGCGGTGGGTTCGTCAACAATCACCAGTTTGGGATTGCCGATAAGGCACTGGGCGATCCCGAAGCGCTGCCGCATTCCTCCGCTATAACTTGCCACGGCTTTCTTCCGGTGTTCATCCAGGTTGACTTTTGTCAGCAGTTGATTCACCATATCCCTGCGTTCGGACCGGTTTCCAAAACCCTTTAACAACGCAAGGTGATCAAGCAGTTCAACCGCGGATGCGCGGGGATAGACACCAAATTCCTGGGGAAGGTAGCCAAGCACTTTCCGCACCGCCTCCTTGTTGTTCAGCACGTCGATGTCGCCCAGCATGACCGTTCCGCTGTCGGCATCCTGGAGTGTTGCAAGGGTTCGCATCAGTGACGACTTCCCTGCACCGTTGGGCCCGAGCAGTCCGAACATGCCTTTGTTGATGGTCAGTGTGACATTGCTCATGGCAACAACCCCGTTGCTGTATTGTTTGTTCAGCTTGTCGATCTGTAATATCATGAAAATTGTTTTTAGTTTAAGATGACGACTTATCGGTGAAAAGGTTACACAACTAATTCAATTTGGCAGGGTCCGGGCTGTGATGAAGCATCCGCCAGGAATCAATCATCGCTTACAACTATCTTCGTAAGCATGATGCCGGTTGTAAGGATAGCCTGGATGATATTAATTCCATTGGGTTTGTTTTGGTTATCAAATATAATTATTTTTCAATCGATTTCTGCTCCCGGGTTTCGGACATTGCTGCAATCATTGCGCTCAGGCCGGGCGGGCCTCGTCAACGAATTCCGGGCTTCGATATTTTTACCGCAGAGACGCGAAGGCGCAGAGTCTCCGCGCCTCTGCGTCTCAGCGGTTTGTTTTTTTAAACCAAGGCCACCATACAATGATTATCCTTTCCGATTTAATTTCAAAAATCGTTGATCAATATTCAAAATATCCTTTCCCAATTCGCACAGCTGTGCGCTGTGTTGATATATAAATAAGGCATTTCATGCATCAAATCCAAAAAGTCGCCGTAAATTTGTCTCCTCGTTAGGCTGCACACCTGACCCCAAAATTTCCAAAAAAACAAAAGAATACCTGGTAACAGATATCTGAATTAACACGAAACAATTAAAAAGAAATTTATCGCTTTACATAAATTAAAACTGAAATTCTAAAACAAATAAATAAACAACTAAAACAAAAAAAACACAACTATGAAAAACACAACCAAACTCGTTACACTGACCATTGCTTTCTTAGCTTTTACTATCAGCACATTTGCACAGGTTTCTGCCACAGCTACTACTTCTGCCACAGTAATTACCCCGATTGCAATTTCAAAGACCGTTGATATGAATTTTGGAAGTATTGCCGTAAGTCCGACCATTGCCGGTACCGTTGCCATGGGAACAAACGGATCACGTGTTAAGTCTGGTGGCGTTACACTTCCTGCAGTAACAGGAACAGTAACAGCAGCAGCTTTTACAGTTAGCGGATTAGGAACTTCTACATATGCCATCACATTGCCAACGACAATCACATTGAACGGGCCATCATCAGCAACCATGACCGTTAATTCATTTATAAGCAATCCTTCTGCAACTGGTACTTTGTCATCAGGAAGCCAGACGCTGCAGGTTGGCGGAACACTGAATGTTGCTGCTGCACAG
>CAIKNA010000293.1 GCA_903828645.1 uncultured Bacteroidales bacterium | reverse complement strand
CTCCCTTGATGTGATCTATAATCCGACGAGGCCAGGTCTGAATTGTAATTATAACCTGCTGGATAATGTCCCCCAAAGCAGGTTTTCACTTAATGGAAGGAAGTGCATTTATGGGTTACCGAATATGATCCAAAGCTATTTCAACATCCCGGCGTTCACGTATGACAATACATACACGAATCAAACCATTCACTTTAAAATAACCAACCAGGCCAATATCGACAATGTATTATGGCATTTCGGTGATGGCAACACATCTACTGATCTGGCGCCTGTCCATAAATATTCCCAACCTGGGAGTTATATGGTCAAACTCATTGAGGTATTTAGCGGAAGTAGTAATATGGACTCGGCACAAATTATCATCCATTCAGGGTTGGGTGTTGAGGATAATACGGAACACCGCAATATCAGGATCTATCCGAATCCATCAGGCGGTGTCGTTACCATTGAAACAACCGGGCTTTTAAATGACATTACCACCACCGTCACCGATGTGTTTGGCAGGAAGATTTCAGAATTCATCATTCCCTGTTCGGGAAAAGGGATTAACCTGACGAAACAAGATTTTTCAGCTTTCCATAAGGGCATTTATCTGATCTGGTTTGAAAGCAGTTCTTTCAATAGAACGGAAAAGCTAATAATTGAATAGTGGTTTTCGAATTGCAGTATTGCAGAAAATAAGTTCATTGACTTCACACTTCACTCTTGTCTTCTCGGATCTCGCATCTCGGATTTGAGATTTGTCTTTTCGGATCTTGCACTTCACAGTTCAGACTTGTCTTTTGTTGTACTTAGAAATTAGGAATTTTTTCCATCCTGGTTTAATTTCATTTTTTTCCCTACGCCAATGTTTTTCAAATTTATCATTCTTCAGCAGAAGGAGTCGTAATCAGGTAACAGGCTATTTAAACCACATATAAGGACACAAAGAATGTCTATGTGTTCGTAGTGTCTCCTTAGTGTTCTTGGTGGTTAATTCTTTACTCTGTTTTCCAATTCATCCGGAACCCGGACCAGGATTGTATAAAATTTGCATAACAACTTTTTTATACTTATTTTTGTATATATATAGCTATACTAAGTTCTTAACTGGAGTTAAAAATTAATTTGACCCTTCTTCGCCCAAGCAATCTCAATTCCCCATCCCATCGATTTTAAGAAAGCAGGGGTGTGGTTCAAAACCGGTTAAGAGTTGTCAGAGTCAACATCTTTTCAGTATTGTTTATCATAATCTAAAAACCAATTATTCAAAACATGAAACAGCTCATTTTTCTTGCATGTTTTTGTTGCGTATTTTCTTTGCCGGGAAAGGCCCAGGTCGCTATTAGCACCGATTCTTCCTCTCCTGATGGCAGCGCGATGCTGGATGTGAAATCCACCTCAAAAGGCTTGCTGATCCCCCGCATGACTGCTGCACAACGCACGGCGATCTCTTATCCCGCAAACGGCCTTATGGTTTATCAAACCGATGGAACTGCGGGTGTTTATATTTATAACGGTTCAACCTGGGTACTTTCGGGGGGATCTAACATAACGGGGGCCGGAGTCAGCGGACAGGTAACTTACTGGTCCGGGGCAGGGGCCCTGGCCGGCAGTCCCGGCCTGTACTGGGATAATGCCAACAGCAGGCTCGGTATCGGGCTTACCAACCCGGCGCAGCAACTGGAGATCACACAGTCGTTCTGCCTGCCTGCAGAAACCGCGGCGGCCAATACGGGAACCATCTTTAAGGGAACCGACCGCTTTATTCATACATTCTATCCTGCCGGAGCCCCGGGACAAAACACTTTTGTAGGCCGCCTGGCCGGTAATTTTACCATGGCGTACACTTCGGGGAATGACGCCAGCTACAACACTGGCCTTGGCGATTATTCACTCAGCGGACTTACCAGCGGTTATTTCAATACTGCAGCTGGTTCAGCTTCGCTGGCGAATAATACGACCGGTTACGACAATGTCGGTGTAGGATCGTATTCGTTATATTCCAATGTCAACGGCTATGATAACAATGCCTTTGGGAACCAGTCTTTATACAGCAATACCGGGCATGATAACGTTGCTATCGGAAGTTTTTCACTCAACCAGACAACTTCAGGGAACCACAACGTTTCCATCGGCAGCCATTCCACCCTGAACACCCAAACCGGAAGCCAGAATACACTGATCGGCTCCTATGCAGGGTATGGAACATCCCTGAGCTCGTTTTCCAATAATTCAGCCCTGGGTTACCTTGCAGGATATTCGCTCACGACCGGATCCAACAATATCCTTCTGGGATATAAATCGGGGGATGGACTGACCAGCGGATCCAATAACATCATCATCGGGTACGACATCGACCCGCCCAACATCACCGGCAGCAGCCAGCTTGTCATCGGTGCACCGGATCTCATCTTCGGTAACCTTTCCACCAAAAAACTGGGGATCGGGACATCAAATCCCAACCAAAAGCTCACGGTTGACGGAAACTTCGGGATACTGGAAGGTGGTGTCTCTCCGACTTATCATTCAATCTTTCAGGGTGGTGATCAGGCGGGAGATCTGACCTATACACTTCCCGTCAACACAGGTACAAGCGGGCAGTTCCTGGCATCCGACGGATCGGGAATCCTGAGCTGGAGCACCGGAGTTACCGGGACCGGCACTGCTACCCGGGTTGCATTCTGGAACGGGACAACCTCGCTCAGCTCCAACACGAATTTTTATTGGGATAATACCAATTCACGACTCGGCATCGGAACCGCAGCTCCCAGCCAGCAGCTTGAATTGACCGGGAACCTGCGTCTGCCCATAACCACGGCAACAACTGGGATCATATATTCCGGTGCCACTCCTTTCATCCATAATTACGGGAGTTATTGCAATTTCATGGGGGACGCCTCCGGAAATTTCACACTTACAGGATCCTATAATTCCGGGATAGGAGACAGTACACTCATGAGCCTGACCACGGGGCTGTCGAATATCGCCATAGGAAACGGGGCGCTGAAAGCCGTGACCACTGCTACCGGAAATACTGCCGTTGGTTATGCCAGCGGGCGTAAACTTAACACCACAGGGTTTAACACCATGGTTGGTTACAAGTCAGGCCAACAAAATACCGCTGACTGCAATACATTCATCGGATCTGAGGCAGGTTCTTCAAACTCCACCGGACAGTATAATGTTTTCATGGGATGCCAGGCAGGCTATCATAATACAATTCTGTCGGGTAACGTTGCCGTGGGATATCAGGCCCTGTATAACCAGACGGATGATGACGAAATATACAATGTGGGAAACACAGCTGTCGGATATAAAGCCCTGTATTCAAACAGCCCCAATGCTTCAAATCCTGCCGAGAGCAATAGTGCCTTCGGAGCATCGGCTTTGTATTCGAATACAATCGGGGGTTTTAATAGTGCCTTTGGTACCGGTGCACTCACCACAAATTCTACGGGGAATTTTAATGTTGCAGTCGGTGTCGCAGCTCTGGGTTCTTCCACCAGTTCGTACAATACCGCGATTGGTGAACACAGTCTTAATGGTAACACCACAGGATTTAATAACACGGCTTTGGGTTTCCGTTCCCTCTTTACGAATACGACCGGAGCCAACAATACCTGCATCGGCTACTATTGCGATGTATCATCCGCCAATTTTACCAATACGACCATAATAGGAAGCGGTACAATCGGTAACGCAAGTAACCAGGTCAGGCTGGGAAATGACTTTGTGACCTCCTTTTACTGTATGGGCGCTCATGCGGGAAATGTCGGTGCGTCTCATTTCCCCCTCTATGTGGATGTATATGGGAAAATCGGGCAGCTCCTTTCTTCTGCCATGTATGAGAATGACATCATTGACATGGAAGCGGTAGATTGGCTTTACCGCATGAGACCAGTCAATTTTACGTATAAGACAGACGAAAAAAAAATTAAGCAATACGGCCTGATTGCCGAAGAGGTTGAAAAAGTTAATCCGGGCCTGGTGAGTTATAATAACGACGGGCAGGCCCAATCCGTTGCCTATTCCGACCTGGTAACACCCATGCTTAAGGCATTGCAGGAGCAGAAAAAGACAATCACTGACCTGGAGACGAAACTCGACCAGATGAAAAAAACCCAGGAATCGCTGGTTTCACGCCTGGAAGCATTGGAAAAGAAAGACAACCTGGTTCCGGGAAAGTAATTTTGTTTTTACAACTTCGATTTATCCGGGGCCGAACCAGAAGTGACTTTAGGCTTGAACAGGTTTAACAGCGCGTATACAGCCCTGCTGATGCTTCATTCCTGCCAGGGGCTTGTCCCGGTTAACACAATGAGGCATTTTTATTTACCTTTGCCGGCACTGTTTTTTCTTTCCCTTAATTCTATCCATCCAGACATCCGTTGTTCTAACTTTGAAACCAAAAAAAATGAAAATAAAACATCTCCTGATCGCTTGTTGCTTAATCGTTTTGATTCAGTCCGCCACCTGGGCGCAAACCGCTTGGAAAGATTCCGAATATAAACCGGAACCTTATCGTAAGGTAATGGTCTTTGCCAGGATCTCGGATGCCCTTGCAAGGAGGCAACTCGAAGACAACACGGTAAAATTTCTGAACGACAAAGGGATTGTTGCGATCCCTGCTTACTCAAATGTCAGGCAGGCACATGTAGCATCCCGCGAGGCATTCCTTGCAATAGCAGACTCACTCATGGTGGATGCCCTGCTGGTCTATTCAGTTAACGGGGCTGAACAACATGTTCAACGAACATCGACCGTCAGTGTAGGTGTGGGTGTAGGCATGTACGGCGGTTATGCAGGTGCAAGCGTCCCGATATCAGGAGGTGCTAAAGTCGTTACCCAGGTCAAGCTCAGCGTGGATTTCTATAACCGGGCATCCACGGATGAACAGTGGGATCTTCAGCTGAGCGGAACAATTGACGGCGGCACAGACAAGCTGGCTTATTCTTTTGCAAAGACAACTGTGAAAGCCATGATCAAAGACGGGCTGTTCATTACAAAGAAATAACGGATCAAATAAAAACGATTTCCTGGTTCAGGTGTGATATGTGATGTTTGGAACAGTGAAAAGTTTCATTGGCCTTTCGCACTAGACAGTTCGGACTTTTGACTTCGCACTTTACATTCCGCACTTCTCATATAATCTATAAAAGAATTACACAGAGCACTACAGAGTGATTGAACATTTTTCTCTGGTAACTTCGTGTCTTCTCCGTGACCCTCTGTGTAACCTTATACCATTTTGCCATCTTGCCATTTTGCATTTGTCTTCCCCTTGTGTATAACAATGAATATTTGTATGTTTGGGGTATGTGAGTGAATAGCTGAAGGATTATTGAACTAATGGATTGGGGAAGAGTAATCGCATTGGGGTTATACAGGATTACCAGTAAGAGTATTGAACAATGAACTACCCCGCGGCAAGCAGCGGGGTATCTTAAAACAACGCTAACTGTTTACTGCTATGCAAAACAGTATATTCTTTTGAATTATTTCCATGTTGAGAAAAAACAACTCAAACTAGAAATATCCGTTTATTAGCACAAACCTTAATAAATCCCGCTGACCGCCATTTATAATGCCGCTCAGAATATTGCTGAATTTGTAATTCAAAGTGGAGAAAAT